>JAAHGE010000704.1 GCA_010672635.1 Desertifilum sp. SIO1I2
TCGATCGCCTTCACTATCCTATGGAGAGGAAACAAGAGGAGGAATTGGGAGTTGGGGAAAAGAGGATGGGGGGATGGGGAGGTGGGGAGATGGGGGGAAGAAGAGGGAAAGTTTACACTTCAATGAGGCTTGCTGTATCCGCTCAATTTCTTTCGATGGCTAAAGACACGCTTGCACCTCCAACATCGCGCATTTCTACTAAAAGTTGAGAAACTTGTCTATAGGGTAAAGTGCGATCGGCTTTAAGCGTGACAACACCTTCGGGGTTTTGGGCTAAATAAGATTGAATTTCTCTGGTGAGTTGGGTTTTAGAGATAACTTGATTGCTCAGTAAGATTTCCCCTTGGTTATTCAACCCCACTTCTAAAGGTTGAACTGCTTCAATTTGGCTTTCGCCTTGTCCAATTCCTGGAAGATTAACATTTAAAATTCTTTGTCCTGTCAAACTCATCGACAAGATAATGAAAAACGTGAGGACGCTCATCAATACGTCCATCATCGGTACAAGGTTAACTTCAGGAACCTGGGAATTTTGCTGGCGACTCTTGAAACGCATCTTTTTTTTGGGAGTTAGGAATTGGGAGTTGGGGGTTAGGGAAGAAGGGAATTAGGAGTTGGGAGTTGGGGAAGAAGAGGATGGGGGGAAAGAAGGGAATTGGGAGTTAGGAGTTGGGTAAGAAGGGAGTTTTCTAATAACTCCACACTCTTTTCCCCACTCAGCACACTGCTACGTACTAAGCAAGCTATCGCACTTGCAACTCAGCACTCTTTTCTCCACTCGGAACACCGCTACTTGGTGTGCAAGCTACGGAACTCGGAACTTTGCACTTACTCAGCACTCAGCACTTTCTACTCAGCACTCTCCTAAGTGTCATACCAAATCTGACGATAAATCAACTCCAACTCGCCTCCTACTTCGGAAAAATAGTCCATTTGGCGGGCTTGGAGGGTAACGAGGGTGCGGTAGATTAATAGGGCCATAATGGCGACGATCATCCCGGCGGCGGTGGTTAAGAGGGCTTCGCCGATCCCGGCGGCGGCTCTGGTGGCTTCAGCGCTAGTTCCGCCTTCGCCGATGTTGAGGTTAGCGAATGTGTTAATTAACCCAGTGACAGTTCCCAATAGACCGAGTAGGGGGGCGACTGCGATCGCAGTTTCTAAAAACTTATCGCCTTTTCGCATTTGCACGAATTCGCGATCGCCTGCGGTTTCCATTGCGAGCCGGAAGGTTTCGGGAGTGGGCTTTTTGAGTAAAAGCGGAGCCAACAAAAAGCGACCGATGGGTAAATCTGCGACTTGTTGAGCGATCGCGCCGGCCTCTGGTAGGCTATGGCGGGCTGCTTCTAGCACATCATGGACGATACGGTCTTCTTTGCTCAACAGTTGAAACCAAAACCACGCCCTTTCTAAGGCGCAAGCGATGGTCGCCACCGATAAGCCTAAGATCGGCCACATGACCGGCCCGCCACTGATAAACAAATCGTACATGCGAGTCATCGACAGATTCCCTGGGGTTGTCAGCGAAATGGTTTGAGGGTTAAAAATCAGATGGAAAGAGTGGGGCAAAGATAACCGTTAAATTGGCATCTAGGACGCCATAAAAAATCCAGCCCTGTTGAAATCATCCAGCCTCAAGTTTAAATCGACATTAAAAGCGGAATGCAAGTTTATCCATTACCAGCACAAAGGCGAACCCTAAGTTCGCCTCTACTCAACCCTGGATAGCCGCAATTAATAATCGGTTTCTTCTTCGTACTCCGGTTTTTTCGCCTTCTGGGGGAAGTTTACCGGGGGAGCTTTATAGTCGGGTTCCTCATCTGCCCAAGCATCCCGTTCGAGGTCTTCGTACTCATCCTCGTACTCGTCCTCATAATCTTGATAAGGTTCCGGTTGAGCGTAGGCCCTGCCTCGATACTGTTCGCGGGGGGCGGGTTCGCTCCAGTTATCTTCCTCATATTCATCCCGATATTCGGGTTCGGCGCGGAGTTGGCGCATCGGTTCGGGTTGGGAGGGTTGCCAACTGTCTTCTTCCCAGGGAGTTTCTTCTACCACAGGGGGGGCGCTGCGGGTCACTTGAGGCGTTTTCAGGGGCGTCCCGGAAGGGAGTTGGTTTTCTGCCTTGACTGGAGGTGTATAGTATTCGTCTTCCATCTCCCGTTCCCACGGGGGCTTACCAATGCCCAGACTTTCTAACACGCCGCGCGTCAGTTGGGTCATTTGTTCTTCTGCCCCTTCAAACACGATCAGGCGATCCGGACCGCTGCTGACAATTTGTTCGATGGGGAGTTCGTAGGTGCTGAGAACTTGGTCGGGAATTTGTGGCAGCCCGATTGAGGCGATAATTAAGGATGTCACCTTGTAGGAGCGCGTATCCATGCGGAAGCCTCTTACCCGACCGAGCATATCCCCAGTTTCGGTAATCACTTCGCTATTGATCAGGCTGCTGTAAGCTTCAACGTTAACGTCTTCGATGACGGTATCATCATCCACCAAAATTACATCGCCAATTTGACGGATACTGCTGAGATACATATACCGAGGAATTCCTGATAACAGCCCGGTAATCAGGTTTTCTCGCAAACTGAAGGCGACGACCTCTCGCCGATCGATATCGACCCACAGTTGACTCACAACACCGAGCCGCTTACCCGTGTCGCGGGTAATTACTTGTCG
>JAAHGE010000705.1 GCA_010672635.1 Desertifilum sp. SIO1I2
TAGCAGTATTTGTTATTGCTGTTGGGTCTAGCCTGGTCTTTACCTTGTCTGAGGGTACCTAAAAGGGTGGAAATCACGACGCATCGGCGTGCTTTTCCAGTCCTTGGAGAATAAAGGGTAATCTGTCCTTGACCTGCAATACCATTATCAAGCGTTCCGTGGTGATCGAATTTGACTCGCCAGACATCTTGGCTACTATTGCGATCGGTATCTGCCCAGTCTAAGGTTGTTTCTCGGCTGCCTTTGAGATTGAGTTCGGTATCAATCAAGATGTTATCTGGGAAATTTTGCCAGTTAACCGCGTAGTAGTCGGGGTTAGTGGGCGGTAAGGAGGATATGGGAATACCAATGCTAGGGTTAGAGACGCTCCGGTGGACTGACCATTGAGCAATAAGTTTACCATTAAGTTCTACATGACGGAAACTGGCTTGCCATGTCGCTTTTTCTCGTTTGGCTTCGCTTTGGGCTTGGCGGATGGCTCTATACACTTGATTTTGTGCTGTATTAAGTTGTTGCAGATGTGTAAAAGCGCTCCAAGAGGGACCTGCGATCGCACTCATAATTCCGAGGACTGCTACCACACCTAAAGCTTCAATCATAGTAAAACCAGCAACCGAATTTTTACGTAGATTGCTAGCAACTTTAAAGTAGCTGTTCATACTCACCCTGAAAAGATTAATGACTAATTTCAGGGTTCCCAGTTTTTTAACTGAAATAACACATTAAGGATTTTGCCAGGGATTGCATTGTGCGCCTTCCCGTATTTCCATAGATGCTAAAAGTGTTGTAATTGCGACGCAACGTTGAGTTCCATTTAGAGGAATGAGAGAATTATTAGGAGAGGGCAAGGCTACACCAATCAAAAAGCCGTCCTTTAAATCTGTTTTGGGTTGTGGGGGCAAAATTCCCTGCTCATCAAAGGTAATAGTTACTGGTAAAGTGGGCTGAGGGAAATTATTATTAGGAATTTCCGACCTTGCCTTAGCCTTATTGATACTTGAAACAGCAGGATCGGCAGATGCAGGGAGTTGTAGGTTTGTGTACATTAAGACTTGATTGGGTTGAACCCCCAAGCCAGTCCCCAAATTTTTCCAGTCTTGGCTCGGTAACGCATTTGCAGTAGCAGCATCTCTGTGAATGGCAATTTGAGGTACAGTTTGGTTATTAGCGTCTGTAGTTACTCGAAAACTTACACTATAGCTTCGTTTAGTCCTTTGAGCTTCTCTCTGAGCATCTTGTAACGCTCTAAAAATTTCCTCACGCACAACATTGACACGTCGCTGGTTAGTAAATGATAGCCACCCTGGTGCTGCAATTGCAGCTAAAATAGCAGCAATTGCAATTACAACTAGCAACTCTAGGAGTGTAAACCCTTGCACTGGCTTTGTAGAACGTGATTTCCAAAGCATTTCGAGCAGAGAACTTGATAGCGACTGCTGTTTACCCCTTTTCGGAAAGTGTTTTTGAAGTAAAACTAAGTTACTCATTGAAACCCCCTATAATTTTATCGAGCATGACTTACTTAGCATTTAGTAGCCCACGCGCTCTAATCTGTACGCTACTTTCTGGAAAGTAAGCTGCTCTATTATTTGTGAATGTAGCGCGATTTAAAATCGCTCTTTCATCATGTTTTCCAACTGTTCGTGCTAAAGCGTTACCACGAATATAAACTCTGGCTAAAATTCCTTGAGGATTAGAATCTACACAAGCATAAAAACTGCCTGTTTGAAGTTGTTCGGGGATTGTGGGATGAATAGTTGGCGCTCCATTACGAGTCATAACTTGGGGAGTAATTTGCGCCGACTGTGAGACTGTTGATTTACAATCATTTTCTTCTGGAAGTTTCAGGTTAGGTGAAGTAGCCAGCCTACTTTGATCGATATAGTCAACCAATGTTATAAATTTATCTCGATTCAAATCATAGTTTTCGTTTGGATGGCGTCGCCACTGGTTCATCTTTTGTTGTAAAGTATCCCCTGGTCCAGATAAATTGAATCGAATAAAACCAAAACTGGGTTGTAAATCATATTTGACTGGCTGGAGATTGTTTGGTTCTGTTCTTGTTCCATCTCTAGGTGTTCGATTGCCGCTAGCGGAATCATTGAAGCGAATTCCATCACGAACTTCAAACCTTTCAATTCTGGTTGTGCAAGAGAATGTGTTAGTCGAGCTACAAGTCGTATCGCGAACGAGATAGTAAGCCACTAAAGAGTAAAGTGCATGATCTTGCTCATTTCCTGGAGGATTTTGCCCTAGGCAATTTAATAAATCAGGAGTAGAGGTTGGAGGAATTCCTACTAAACAACCGACCCTAGCTCTGTTGCTATTTCTTAATGTAACTTCGCTGTCACGAGCAAGAACCGAGCGTTTCCAGAAGACTAAAACAGGCACGCCTTGTTTTTCTGCTGGGAGAGGTGGAAGTTGATTAATAATGGGATTAGTCGGGTCGCCTTGTGGCGCTACTCCGTATAAGCCATCAGCATCATAAATATAAACTGCTGTTTCTAAATCTCTGGCAATATAATCAAGTGCTGTTTGAATCTCTTGCTCAGTTATAGCCTTTACTTGCTCTTGACGATCTGACTGGAGAATATCTACCATAAATGCGAGCAATGAGCTAATAATAATTGAGCCAACTACCAAGGCTACTAGTAACTCAATTAATGA
>JAAHGE010000706.1 GCA_010672635.1 Desertifilum sp. SIO1I2
TGGGAGAAAGTTCGGGGGGACTTGATGCCGGAGTGGGCGAGCGCTGTTTGGAGGATTTATTCTGTTTTTGGTGTAATTCTTCGTAGCGCAATCGGCGGATGGGCAGTTCGTTTGCCAGTTGTTCGAGTAAGTCTCGAATAATGGGTAGCGTTAGTAGATCGCTTAATTCGGATTGCTCGACAAGGATAGCCAAGGGAAAATCGTCATAGCTCGTTGCAGCGATTAGGACTTGACGCTGAACGTTATCCTGAGTAGTTGGCTGAAGCCGGATTTGGAGGGTAATGGGAGTTGTGTCCCACTCATAGGTACGTTCTTCACTCATCGTAAAAATAGGGTTGTACAAGGAAGATGCTTTTGGGGTGAAATAGCAGTAAATCACCCCACACTGCGCGATTATTCAAGGTTGGCTTTCAATCGTTGTAAGCTGTTAGGAACGATTTCATAGACTACCTTTTGATGGCGAACCACTTCAGTACCCGGAACCGGATTGCCCTTTCTCCAAGCAGCTTTAATGGCGGCTTTATCGACGCTGCGTTTCTCGATGGTCTGAACCTTCATAAATCGAGCGGGTACTAAATCCAGGTCAACCACCTGACACGAAGGCGGATTGAGTTTGATCGCAATCGAGCGTCTGTTTCCGGATGCAATATTTGTAAGGACGCCTTGTTGGTTGAGTTTTAATGCCAGTTCATCAAGGTGCGATCGCCAACGCTTGAGGCGTTCCAGTTCGTTTTGATGCAAGGCTTGGAGGTGTTGCAATCGGGCGGTAATGGCGGCAATTTCAGCATCAATCTGGTCGGCAAGTTCGGCATGGGCATCAATCATCTCTTCTTGAAGGTCTTGCATTTGCCAGAGAAATTCAAGTTCGGATGCCTCCTGTTCTGAAGTTTCAGCTTCATTAAGGTGACGCCAAGCCTGTGCTGCTAGATGGCTGACACCTTGCAGCGATTGCAGAGCAATTGAGACGGGAATGCGAGACATCACTTAATACCTCCCGCAAGCTTGATAGTAGTCGCGGCGAGCTTCGTAATCTAGATAGGCTTGTTTAAGATATTCGGGCAAAGGTTGTTGTACGGTTGGTTTTGGTTCAGGGGGGGTTTGGGGAGAAGGCATGGGTTGAGGAGTTAACTACACGCTCCCCCCTCGGCGCTAGCTAGTCGAAACAGGTCTGATACGGTATCGGTATCAATTAAGGTGAGTGTGTTTGAGCGCTTTTTCTAGATGTCCCCGACGTTGAGCTTCATCCATAAGCGAATTCCAGCACCTAAGCTGTGTACCCTGGCGGACAGCGGCTCTGGCGGCACGGGTAGCAATAGTCAAAATTGCGCTATCTCGGTTCAGGTCGGCCAAAGCAAATTTAGGCGTACCGGCTTGTTTGTTGCCTAGCACTTCTCCGGCTCCCCGTAGCTGTAAATCAGCTTCAGCAACCTTGAAGCCATCTTGATATTGAGTCAGAACGTTCAATCGCGATTGACTCGCGTTGAGAGGTGCACCGTCGATTAAAAAGCAATAGGATTGTTCGCTATTGCGCCCCACTCGACCCCGCAACTGGTGAAGTTGCGCTAGTCCAAAGCGTTCGGCTTGTTCAATAACCATGACTGTTGCGTTAGGGATGTCTACTCCAACTTCAATCACGGTTGTCGAAACTAAGATTTGGGTCTGGTTATCGCGGAAAGCGTCCAGGGCATCTATCTTTTCCTGGCTGGTCATGCGACCGTGCAATAGCCCGACTTGATAGTCCGGAAATGCCTTTTGATAGGACTCAAATGCTTCTGTTGCCGACTGCATTTCACTATCTTCTGAGGGTTCTATTAATGGCAGTACCGCATAAACCTGGAACCCTAAACTCAGTTGAATTTTAATCTGTCGGTTGAGCGTATCTCGGTCATTATCATCAATAACTTGGGTTGTCCTATCAAGACCTTACCAGCGCTCTACTTCCTCATGCAGCAAGAAGACCCCCCAGACCAAGTTTGCCCACAGGTAGGTGCCTGCCAACTGAACCTCGGTGCTGTTGCGGGTGATGTCTGTTGCTGGAGTGCGATGTTTGGGTTGTCTGCGTGTTTGTGTTGTTGGGGCAATGCTCCCTGGCAAGCTGCTATTGCGGCCTGTCAGGGAGAGTGCCAGTGTCATTGTTGCTTGGTGCTGTGGGGGTGTATAGTATCTTGCTGTGTGGGTGCTTCCCTGGCAAGCTGGTAATTCCAGCCCCCCAGGGAGAGTGCCAATGTCGTTGTGCAGGGGGCTGTGGGGGTGTAAAGCATCTTGTAGGCACTGGTGGTTTTGTCGTGTCGTTTGTTGTTTAAAGGTGCTATTATTGCAGGCGTGAAAGCTGTTGTTGAATTGTTGAGCCTGATGCTGGGGTCACAGCGCATTATTGTCTTTGTTGATTTGTACAAGCATGTGTTCGTGCCTGAGATATGTCTGGCGGTTGGGTTCTTGCACCGATTGTCCATGTCTGCTTGCTGTGTGGCTGAATGTTTGATCTGGTGGCTTCTGTTCACCCGTGATGTTGGTCAAGGATGTTCCTTGACCACTCACGTCAGGGATGGCAATGGATTGCGATGAGAGGCTAGCAACAGGCTCCCATCCAGGGGTTCGACTCCCTTGCATCTCAGTATTGCTGCTCCCTTGAGTTGTCAACATTG
>JAAHGE010000707.1 GCA_010672635.1 Desertifilum sp. SIO1I2
TGTTTTCGGTTTGAGTCGCAATGCCAAGTCCAAGAGTGGATACGTCTGAAGTAAAGCTACCTCTTTCCATCAAAGCTGCTTGCTGGGCGCGGTTCATCGAACCTACATAGGTTTTTGCCTCAGACTGTTTTGCTTTGTTTGCTTGGTTCAGGAAGGAAGGCAGGGCGATTGCAGACAGAATACCGATGATGATGATAACAACTAATAGTTCAATTAGGGTGAAGCCTTGTTCTTCTTGCTTGTCGAGTAAGTGTTGCAGGAACTTGGCTTGAAAGTCGCTTTTCATTTAGGTTTTCTCCTTGAGGGGGGGATGCTTCTAACTCCTGTAGGTAGATTACCCACTTACGATCGATTTCATATCACTTCTGCCAAAAAAATTTTCCTGATTTCTGAAACTGCCTCAGGAAGAGCGTTCCAGCAAAATATATCCTAACTCCTCTAGACCAATGAGAAGTTGGACAATCGCTCCCCAAGCTTCCTCTTCACCTGTAGGCTCCAATGTTAAAGGATTTAAAGGACGAATACGTTGCCAAATTTCTACCAGTGCGGATACAGATAAAGTTTGAGTGACTAAAGGCAGCAAACACGCCACCATGAGACTATCGATGACCAGAGGGCCAGGTACAATCGGGAGAAACTGAGTCAGCTCTAGAACCTGCTGTTGTACAATACAATGTTGCATCGTTTCATAGAGAGCAGGCGTCCTCAGTTGGGGATGGAAAGAGACTTGGGCGTTTTGCCATTCTCGATCTGTCCATTCGGACGGGGATTCCGCAGGCTCTTCTAGATTAGGGTGTCCGCACCAAAATTCGAGGGTCGGGTGAATGGGGTTCAACAGTTCAAATAGTTGTAGCTGTTCGCTGAGGGACATTTCTGCAAGGCGCAGGGTCAAAAAAATTGGTAGGTCTTCAATATTTTGGAATAAAGTTTCTAAATCCCACTGCTTCGCCCGTACCATACTGATAAACTCTAGATTGGCACTTTCCAGACCATTGAACAGTTCTGAGAATCGAAAGCCTTTAATGCTAGGAAACAAGTAGTCTCGCAGAATTGCTGCTTCACCGGCTTCTGTGCTGTGCTTAGGTAGCCAAGTTAGCTCTTTTAAAAGATTTCCCTTATTAAGTAACCCCATTATCTCCCGGACTTTGGCAATTTCATTTTTGTCTGGGGTATGTTGAAGCAGACCTAATTCAGCAAAAAAGCCCTTTGCTCGGTAGTTATAGAAACGAGCGATCGCGCTGTCAACTTTAACGCGGATAATCCCTTCAGGTTGAAGCTTTTTCTGGAGCAATTGGAACCCGACAGCAGCATCTGAAAATTGATCTAAAACATTTTCAGCATTAATATATTCAAATTTTTGATTGATTTCTCCAAATCTTTCTAACGGACAAACTTGAAACTCTACATTTTGAATTCCGTAATGTTGCAAGTGTCTCTGAGCTATTTCTAGAGCAGTAGCAGAATGGCTCAATGCGAGAATTCTAGCTCCAGGGTTTGCTAAGGCTAATGCCAGGGTACTATAGCCATTCCCGCAGTTCAAATCAACAATCTTCTTGTCTTGTAGAGCGACAATTTTTTGATTTATTAAATAACTAGCCGTCACAAAACTATAAGTATAAAGAACAACTGGATTCTTAAAGGAAGATTGTTCTAATGCAATTTCAGACATTGAACTGTCGAATGCAGAAATATTCATTAAAGTCAACACCTTGAGTTGGATTTTTGTTTAAGCTACAGCCAATAACAAAAAATAAATATATTTATTAATTTATGACTGATTTTTCTGGATGAAAATGTATGCTTTTCAACCCAATTAATTTCCATTATTCCATTTATTATTAATTATGTATTCGTTCTTTCTAAAAAAATCACGCCTGCTTCACAAAGTATTCTAAGTCCTTTTTTTAATTCAGAAAAAGCTTTTTCTTCATCTTTTGCTTCTAGGGTTACTGGATCAACAGGATTAATTCTTAACCAACAGTCTAACAAATATTTTACCATCGCAGGTTTTTCCCAGACTTGCAATAAACAAGCTCCTAACGAGGAGTCAATATAATTTAAATTTCCCTCAACTAGAGAATTGTCTCCAAGAAATACAGCAGTTTTTTCATTTATACTTTGAATGAGTCGATCTCTTTTGAAATCATTTTTATTTTGAGGATGTAAAGTTACTTTGGCATTTATCCAATCTTCTTCTCTCCATTTTTCAATTGACAATGCTTGACAATTCACTTGAAGGTTGCCACACCAAAAGTCAATTAGGCGATGATACGGATGAAGAGTCTCAAACCATTCTAGCTGTTTGCGCTGAGAAATTTCATTCCAACTTTTTCCAATGATTTTGCTAGCTTTATCGGGTTCTTCAAATAGATCCCTGATTTGCCAAGTTCTACTCTGAACCATCTCTATGAATTCCAGTTCTGAGGCTTCTAGGAGTTCAAACATCTCCCGAACGCTAAAACCACGATCTCCTCTCAATATATGATTTGCTAAAATGCTTTCCTCATTGCCTTCTTTACAATATTCAGCATACCAAGATCGCTTCTTTAGCCACGTATCATCTTTGATAACTGCCATGATTTCTCGGACTGCTTCTACTTCCTTTTCTTGCGGCGCGTCTGTCCTCACTCCTAAAAGAGA
>JAAHGE010000708.1 GCA_010672635.1 Desertifilum sp. SIO1I2
TTTTTTTTTATAGTGATGGCGCCACCCGGGCGCTCTGCCCTTGTCCACTCGGGGGGGGGGTGGGGGGGGGGGGGGGGGGGGGGGGGAGATGGGGGGATGGGGGGAAAGAAGGAGTTGGGGAACAAGAGGCAGGAAAACTTGATAATTATCAACTCAGCACTCTATTCCCCCACTCAGCACTCTATTCCCCACTCAGCACTCAGCACTTTGCACTCAGCACTCTATTCCCCCACTCAGCACTCTATTCCCCACTCAGCACTCTATTCCCCACTCAGCACTCAGCACTCTATTCCCCACTCGGAACTCGGAACTCGGAACTCGGAACTCGGTACTAACTTTCCCTGTGCCAGACTATGCTATACAAAGGTCAGCAGAGCTTTGAAATATCTCTCGATCTAGAATTCTTATGACTAGCAATATCCAAAATCCCACATCCTCAGAAGCAGAAGCCCGTTCTGCTGCCGCAGCGGCTACAGAAGAAGCCATGCAAGAAATCGCTACAATGAATTGTCCAGAAGAAATTGAAGCTGTGATTGCTGGACTGGCAACTGACCAAAAGGTAAAGGTAGGACAAAATCAAGAGGGTGCTTACCTGTGGCAGTTTTGCTATGGTAGCGTTGAAGTTTTTGTAAAACTGACGGGCGAAACCGACGATGATACGCTAACGGTGTGGTCGTATGTGCTGAAGTTGCCTGCTAAAAATCAAGCCGAACTCATGCAGAAGTTACTGGAGAAAAATTGGCTGAGTACGTTTGAGGCGCAGTTTGCTATTGTCGATAATCAAATTGTGGTGTTAACAAACCGGACGATTGAAGGGCTGTCTCCGGCGGAAATTTCGCGGGCTATTACTCTAGTTGCAACGATTGCAGATGAACATGATGATGTTTTGCAAGCTGAGCATAGTTATTAGCACCTTTATCTAATTTTGTCAATCGCTGGGTAAAATTAACCTTTTGCTCGTTACACGCTGTCCATGACTCTTCAAACGTGGCGCTTGATTCCTCTGTTAGCCGCTCCAGGTGCCGTTCAAATGGCGATCGATCGCTGGTTAGTTGAGCAGTATCGGCTGGGCTTGCACCCACCAACGCTGCGCTTTTATTTATGGCAGCCGCCAGCGATTTCTTTGGGATATCACCAACGCCACTGGCCGGAGTTTTGGCAGCATTTAACATGGCGCGATCGCCCTTTGGAGTTGGTGCGGCGTCCGAGTGGCGGGCGGGCGGTTTTACATCAAGGCGATCTCACCTATGCGATTGTGACTTCGGATGGGGGAGGAAATCGCACCCAAGTGTATCAACAGTGCTGCGAGTTTCTGATTCAAGGATGGCGATCGCTCGGCGTGGAATTACAGTATGGTCAGAGCAAGCGCGGCTATATTCATCACCCCAGTTGTTTTGCCACCGCCACCGCAGCCGACCTGATTACCCCATCGGGATACAAGTTAATCGGGAGCGCTCAACTGCGCCTTCCGCCTGCGATTTTGCAGCATGGTTCCATTCGTTTAGAACCCGATCCGGATCTGTTTGCTCAAGTTTTTGATACCCCACCTCCACCTCCGTGGCAACTCCCGTTAAGCGAACGCGGAAACGCCCTCATCGAAATAGCGATCGCCGCCCTCTCTCAAGCAGCCGAACGCTGCTTTAATATGCAATTGCTCGAACAGCCCTTCAGCGAACAGGAATGGAGCGCTATTCAAACCTACGCCGCGAGTCGCTACCGTGCAGACACATCCAGCGTAGAAATCCCAAATTTAACTGAGATCCCCCTAAATCCCTCTTATAAAAGGGGACTTTGACTCCGGTTCCCTTTTTAAGGGAGGCTAGGGGGAATCGAAACCTTGTAGCACAATACTAGAAGACGAATGTATACACGGTAACGTTAGTAGAGAAACTTCCCTCACCCGTTAAACTTCCCCCTCCTTAGCAAGCCAATGCGTTTTCTTCCGAGAAACTGGTGGTCGATTTTTCCGCTTTGCGTGCTGGCACTGCTTTTGGCGCATAGTATCGCCTTAATTTATCGCATTGACCCGAACACCTCGCTGTGGTTTCCCCCCTCCGGCGTTGCGATCGCCATTACTCTCTGGTTTGGCCCAGTGGGGATCGTTGCCACCGCCTTCGCCTCCATTCTGGTCGCCCCCTACTGGCAACTCCACGGTTGGACGATCTGGCTTGGCGCAATTGACGCCCTAGAGCCTTTAATCGTCTGGGGATGCTATCGCCATCTGTTTAGGGGATCGCTGCACTTTTTGCGCTTGCGAGAAACCATTGCCTTTATCCTCAGCGGGCCAATCTGCGCGAGTGCTATATCTGCGGGAATGTGGACGCTTGCTTTACAACTTTTGGGAGTGACATCCACCGATTCTCTTCTAACGCGGATTTTATACTGGTGGGTGGGTAATGCAATTGGAACGATCGCGATCGCGCCTCTGGCCTTAATTTATCTCACCCCTCAGCTTCAGCACTATCAACTCCTGCCAGAAACCGACCTTCCCCCTTCCCCCACCCCAACGCGCCCCCAGATTGGACAATGGCTAGCGATCCTAGCCTAAGAGTAAAGAAGAAGTGGCGCTGCCGATACGGGCAAAGCGCCGCCGGAGATCGTCCGCTTACGGTGCGCTTCGCAGCCAGTGCATCGCCTGC
>JAAHGE010000709.1 GCA_010672635.1 Desertifilum sp. SIO1I2
ACGAAACAGACCTGAATCGACATTCTCAACGGATTTTATCTGAGCTGAAAACCTTTACTGAAAATTCTGCTCGCAGGGCAGAAAATAACCAACAGCGAACTATCCGAATGAGTTGGTTTTTAACTGGGATTGCCAGTGGAGTGGGGATATTGTTTTCTTCCATTGTCACCTTTGGTTTAACCCGTCCAGTGAAACGGTTAGTGAAAGGAACTCAAGCTGTTGAACAGGGGAATTTAGAGGTACAAGTTGCTATCACTTCTACCGATGAAATTGGTATTTTATCAGAGTCTTTTAACTTAATGC
Source organism: Desertifilum sp. SIO1I2 (assembly GCA_010672635.1). Taxonomy (GTDB): domain Bacteria; phylum Cyanobacteriota; class Cyanobacteriia; order Cyanobacteriales; family Desertifilaceae; genus Desertifilum. The sequence continues at coordinate 304 of JAAHGE010000709.1, forward strand.
TGGATAAGGTGCGCCAAAAAGAACGGATTAAAGCCACTTTTGGTCAGTATGTTGACCCTCGAATTGTGGAGGAACTGATTCATCAAAAAACGAGTAATAACACTACGAATAAACAGATAGTGACTGTTTTTTTCTCTGATATTGCTGGATTTAGTACGATAAGTGAGATGCTAACGCCGGGAGGATTGGTAAAACTGATTAACCAATACCTAACTTTAGCCTCTGAACCTATTGCCCAAAACAATGGTGTGATTAATCAATTCCTTGGAGATGCTGTCAGTGCCTTTTGGGGTTATCCCTTTGTCAATGAAAATGATCATGCTAAATTAGCCTGCTATGCGGCTTTAGAACAATCAAATCAATTGAATAAACTCCGCCGGATGATGCCAGAAACAATGGGTTTACGCAAGGGATTACCAGAGATTAAAGTGCGAATCGGTTTAGCAACTGGGAAAGTAGTAACCGGGAATATTGGCTCTGAGCATTCTAAATTTTATACCGTCATGGGTAAAGCCGTGCAAATTGCTGAACAATTGGAAGGAATGAACAAAATCTACGGGACGACTATCCTGTTGATGGAGGAAACTAAAATGTTGGCGGCTGAAGCGATTGAAACTCGTGAAATTGACCGACTTTATTTAGGAGATAGAAATGAGCCTATAGGGGTGTACGAACTGCTGAGTTACGCGGGAGAACTTGAGCCAAAATTAGCAGAATGGCGCGATCGCTTTGAAGTGGGATTAAGAGAATACCGTCAGCAAAACTGGGAGCAAGCCCAATCTAATTTTCAGGCTTGTTTGCATTTAAAAGCGGATGACAAACCGACTCAATTGTATCTTAAGCGGATAGAATTCCTGCGGCAAAATCCTCCTGCTCAAGATTGGAATGGGGTATGGGAGAATTTTGGATGATAAAATCAATAGAAGAAGTATTAAAATCGTGAACGATCGCCGCCACAACCTCCCCCCGTACTATTGAGGGCTACTGTACTGAAGCGGGTGCTGGCATCAGTGGCAATCTCAGCAACGGGTTCCCCTGTCTGAGTCTCCCAAACTACAAGCCGGTTGCCTTTTTCACTAATCATGACTAGACGCTGATCCGATCGACTAAAGTTAAGAGAACTGGCTTTAGTCGGCAGTGTCACAACAGGTTGGACGTTGCTCCAGTCACGATTAGCTTGTATTTCTAGAGATTGTTAGAGTACGGGTTGAGCGGATAGGGATTGCGTTAAACTCAGCGGAGCAGTCACCCACTCCGCTGGTCTGCAAAACCGTGCTTGAGACTTGTCGCCTCACACGGCTCCTCAACAACTGGGTGCTTATCATGCACACCTGAATGAACTTGGTCGTGGCAATGCTGATGTAGTAGTGTCAGATTGTCCCATTTATTGTTCTGGTGGTTGCCGTCCACATGGTGGACTTCCAGCAGGTCATCTGACTTGAAGTACAGTCTGCAATTCGGGCACTTTCCCTGTTGCTGTTTCAACAGTTTGGCAATCCTTACGGGTAGCTCCGGATGTTTACCCATCCGAGTTGCCCAGTAACTCCAATCTCCATCGAAGGGGCTGCGACTGCCTTGGACTTTGACATGCCGAACAATCAGGGTTTCAACGTGAGTGCGAAGCCGCATCAGTTTATTGCCCTGTTTGGTCGCAAAAACCCATCCCCCTCCGTGATTGACTAACCAGTAACGACTGGCTCGCCAGTGTCCACTCTTGTGCGGGTGGCGACGATTTGCCCATGCTCTTAGCTTTTGGTAGAGCAAGTAGTCGAGCTTTGCATAAGCTCTCTTGCTACATTGAGCACAGAAGTAAGCCGACCAGCCCCGAATAATCGGGTTGAGGTGTTGAATCAAAGCAGCTTGTGGGGCTGCTTTGTGGCTTCTAACGATGTCCTGCAATCGCTGGACATGTCTGTGCATCGCTGTTCTGCTGGGTTGGATAATCGTCTTAAAACCTTTCATTGACCGTCCGGATTTATATTTGCTCATCCGGTATTGCCGAACTGCAAACTCCAGAAAGTCAAATCCAACCTGTCCCTCCATTGGATTGAGGGTATGACAGATGCGGGTCTTACTCGGTTTGAATGCTAATCCCATCTTCTGCAACCACTTAGAGAGTAGCTGTTGGGCGTGGTCAATCACCTGACGTTCAGGGTGAATGACCACCAGGTCATCGGCATAACGGATCACCCTTGCCCCCTTACAATAGCTATGCATTACTCACATCTTTTGTAATAATCTTGAAAGCCTTATCTGAAAAAGCTTTAAAGAAGCATCGCTACCACCAGCCTTGACAAAAGACTACTGATTCCTCTTGAGAAAAGGTGGAATTTATT
>JAAHGE010000071.1 GCA_010672635.1 Desertifilum sp. SIO1I2
AGCCATACTGGTCTACGCGTCCATTGCGGTTGCGGTCTAAGGTGAGTTGGCGCGAGTATTCTCGCAGTTGTTCCCAAGTTTGGGGCGGGTTGGATAAATTGGCTTCGGCAAACAGTCGGCGATTATAAAAAAGTGCCAGGGTTGAGAAGTCTTTGGGAATGCCGTAAAGGGTGCCTTTCAACTTAAACGCGTTGAGTAAATTCGGTTCAAAGTCTGCTAGGTCAAAATCGGGTTGAATATAACGATCCAGCGGTTCCAAAATCCCATGTTGCATCAGCAACGGGGCCTCAAACGCATCTAAAAAGAAGACATCCGGGGCCGCATCGCCAATTAAACGCGTTTTCATCACATCCATATACTGGTCAGCAATGACCTCGAACCTCACCCGAATCTGAGGATGTTGCGCTTCAAATTCCCGGAGGATCTGTTCTAACGCCTGCTTTTCTGTGGGGCTACTTTGCCAACCACTCAGGGAAAGGGTGGCGATCTCGTTTGAGTGTGTTTGAGTGCAGGCGGTTAGCGTCAGCATCACGAATACTAAACTCAACCATCTGCCAAGGCTTTGCCAAATCATGCTTTAAGAATTATCCCAATCTCCGCTTGGTTAGTATTCCCAAAATCGTATTGTTTGTTACCGGAGGAGGTTGGGTTCCCAGTCAGTACCGCTACGGGCAGATTATTTTTCAATTCAATGAGAAGGTGTTTTCACGGTACGATAGCAGAGGCTCGGTTCTGGTGGGAGCAGCCGCCAGACGTAAGGGGGAAAGAGCAGTGCAAGCCTGCCGCTGTCCCGCAACTGTGATGAGAGATTCATCTCTTTAAGTCAGGATGCCCGCCGAATTTAAAAACCTGTGTTGGATTGACCAGTCTGCGAGGTACAGACAAACATGAAAAAGCATCAAGGGTTCAGCCTTGCAATGATGGCAGGGTTGAGTGGTTATCTAGTTGTTGGCTCGCCCGCGCCTGCCCATGCCATGCACATTATGGAGGGCTTTCTGCCCGTCGGCTGGGCAGTTTTTTGGTGGGTTGTGTATCTGCCGTTTCTAGTTTGGGGTTTGCGATCGCTCGCCCGGATTACCCGTCAGCATCCTGAAACCAAACTCTTGCTAGCATTGGCAGGAGCCTTCACCTTTGTCCTCTCCGCTTTAAAGATTCCCTCAGTGACGGGGAGTTGTTCTCACCCCACGGGGACGGGCTTAGGGGCCGTGTTATTTGGCCCAGCCGTCATGTCAGTTTTGGGCGGTCTAGTCTTACTCTTCCAGGCGCTACTCCTGGCGCATGGTGGCTTAACCACGTTGGGTGCTAATGGCGTGTCAATGGCAGTCATTGGTCCGTTCATGGCCTATGGAATCTATCGGTTAGTGATGCATTTGAGCGGCAGACAAAGCCTCGCAATCTTTCTGGCAGCCGCTTTAGCAAATCTGCTGACCTACCTTGTCACCTCTCTGCAACTGGCTCTGGCGTTTCCTTCAGCAACCGGAGGCGTGTTAGCGGCTTTTGCCAAATTTGCTGGAATTTTTGCTCTAACTCAAATTCCCCTAGCCATTAGCGAAGGGTTGCTGACGGTGCTGGTGTGGAACTGGTTGCAGACTTACAACCGAGAAGAGTTGCAAGTCCTCAATTTAATTAAGCAGGAGTCATGACCATGAGCCAAAAAAGTCAAGGTTGGAATAATGGGTTGTTGGTGGTGGCGGTTGTGGTTTTAGCGATCGCCCCCCTGTTTCTGGTGCGGGAAGCAGAATTTGGGGGAGCTGACGGCGAAGCAGAAGCAGCAATTCAGGAGATTGACCCTAACTATCAACCCTGGTTTAGCCCTCTGGTGGAACCTGCTAGCGGTGAAATAGAGTCGCTGCTGTTTGCCCTGCAAGCCGGACTGGGAGCGGGAGTCATCGGGTATGTCATTGGACTATATCGAGGCAAACGCGAGCGGCAGGTGATGCAAAATCCCTCGGAATTCAAGGATTATTAGTGGGGATAGATGCATCATCATCTCGATGCCTATGCTTATACAAATCGCCTCCGACAATTACCTCCCCAACAAAAACTCATCTTTGCCCTGGTGGTTCTGGGGATAGCTTCGATCGCTCACCCCGGTACTCAGGGGCTAATTTTGATTTGGCTGAGTGTTTGGATTGTTGGCTATGCTCGAATTCCCCCCAGGGTGTACGGATCGGTGCTGGGGGTGATGCTGCTCTTTTTGCTGACTAGCATTCCAGCATTGGTGTTAGAGATTGTATCAGCGAATCAACGCGCCCTGGTTCAAGAGAATTCGGTCGGGGGTTGGGTGGTGGGACATTGGTATTGTTTTATCAGTCGGTCGGGACTGGTTCAAGCCGCAGAAGTAGGGATGCGATCGCTGGCTTGTATCCCTTGCCTACTCTTGATTCTATTTACCATTCCCTTTGCAGAACTCTTAGGAGTCTTGCGTCAATGTCGCGTGCCTGGGGTGCTAGTCGATCTGTTAGTTCTGATGTATCGATTCATCTTTCTGTTTCTAGATGTTTTAACCCAACTCCAACTGGCACAACGCTCAAGAGGCGGTTATCGAACTCGCCAACGGTGGATGTACAGTGCAGGACTATTGGCGAGTCAACTGGTTGTGCGATCGCTGCAACGTTACCAGCAATTTTCTCTGGGGTTAGCAACTCGCGGTTTTAATGGAGACTTTCAGGTTTACGCCAACCCATCCTCTCGCTATTCCAAACGCTATGCGCTCGAATCTCTGGTTGGATGTGTGGGATTAGTGATTTTAGAGTTGAGATTTTAGGCTTCTATGTTCTCTCCCCTTCTGGAATTTCAAGCCGTCTCCTACACCTATCCCGGTGCAACTCAGCCTGCGATCGCAAACCTGAGTTTAGCGATCGCTGCCGGACAAAAGACTGCCATCTTGGGACACAATGGCTGTGGTAAATCAACTCTTTTATTTCTCGCCGATGGGTTATACCGCTGTCGTTCTGGCACAATTTCCTGGAAAGGAGAACGCCTCCGCTATCAGGCACCTATTTTGAATCTGTGGCGACAACGAATTGGTCTAGCCTTTCAAGATCCCGAACAGCAACTTGTGGCTGCAACTGTTGCGGAAGATATTTCTTACGGACTCTGCAATTTGTCCTTATCCAGAGACGAGGTTGCCCAACGCCTGCATCAAACCCTGCTAGACTTTTCTCTCCAGGATTTGGCCGATCGTCCTTTACACCACCTCAGCCTGGGGCAGAAGCGACGGGTGGCACTGGCTGGGGTGATGGCATTACAACCGGAGTTGCTGTTACTAGATGAACCTACAGCCTATCTCGATCGACTGCAAACGCATCATTTATTAGCAGAACTCGATCGCATCCATGCTAGCGGTACGACGATTGTGATGGCCACCCATGACCTCGATCTGGCCTATAGCTGGGCAGATTGGGCAATCGTGCTGAATGAGGGACAATTGGTGCTATCAGAGCCAGCCCAGCAGGTTTTCGCGCAGGTAGAGGTTTTGAATCAATTACAACTGGGGATGCCTACCCTGTTGGAGTGTTGGTATGCATTGCCCGCCGCATGGCGCGATCGCGATCCTCCTCCTAGAACGATCGCCCAATTAATTGCCCGCTTGCGGGCTGAATAACGCTACAACTTGACCATCTCAACTCTAAAATCTAACCGCTGGTTCGTTGTGTGGAATTCTATTATGGATGAACAACCCAACAATCGCCGCGACTGGATATACACCCTGTCATTTCTCTGTCATTTCTCCCCGATATATTACCGGTAACAGAAAATGCTTCTAATCTTCTAACTTAAGAGGAACAAATCATGAATCGTTTAGGTACGGTAGCTGTATTGGGTTTGAGCAGTGTTGCGGCTTGGGTTGTTGCTGCACCCAGCGATGCGCGGGGTAGCTATACCGGAATTGTGGAACGGGTTTGGGAAGATGGCTTTCGTTTGAATACCGGGAATCAGACGTTCAGCGTTGACTCCTGGGATGTTTATGGGGATAACACGGCTCAATTCATTCGAGTCGGCGATCGCGTTACGATGACCGGCGAATTTGAGGGAGGGGAATTTGATGCCTTGACAATTCAAGTTAACCGCTAATTTCCCGTAAGCTCGGTGCAATCTTCATACACTGCCCTGCACCCCCCATTTCAATAGCCTGGAGAGCGATCGATCGTGCAAATAACCACTCTCCAGCGCGCTCAATACACGCCTTACTCTCGACCATGCGTATTTTGTTTGTCGAAGACGATCTCGAACAACTCGAACCGCTAGCGATCGCGCTCAGTCAGGCGGGTCATGTCGTCGATGCCGTTGAAGACGGACAAACCGCCCAATGGTTAATGGGAGAGAAAGAGTACGACCTGCTGATTCTAGACTGGATGTTACCCGATCTCGATGGCATTCAACTTTGTCGCCTGTATCGAGATGCAGGGAAAGGAGCGCCCATTCTGCTGCTTACCGCTAAAGATACCGTCTCAGATCGCGTGGCGGGTCTGGATGCAGGGGCGGACGATTATTTGATTAAACCCGCCGATGTCAAAGAATTACTGGCACGGGTACGAGCATTGGGGCGGCGATCGCCCCTGTGGACAGGCGACATACTCTGTATTGCCGATCTGCAATTGCATCTCAGTACAATGACCGCCGAACGGCAGGATCGAGAGGTTTCCTTATCCAGCCGAGAGTTTCAATTGCTGGAATACTTTATGCGCCATCCCAAACAGGTGCTAAAGCGCGAGCAAATTGAGTTAGCCCTCTGGGAGTGGGGCACAGAACCCGAAAGTAATGCGGTTGCTACCTCGATCCGCCGCCTCCGTCAACGGCTCAAACCGCTCAACTGCGAAACCTGGATTGACACCGTTCACGGTACAGGCTATCGGCTGTTATCTCCCGAAGACGCCAGGTAAACACACCCCGCCCACAAGGGGACGGGGCTTTAGCCCTGATTAAAGGTTGAGCAAAAGAGAGAAAGTTGACCCTCCAACACACAACTCATAACCGAGCTTTCAGGCTGGTTTACAACAGCCCCAAGAGTAGCAATATTGTTTGCCGCATTCGAGTCTGCGTCAGCTTCCAATCCGCAGTGACCGCACTTAAACACTTTGCCGTTGCGGTACGACCTCCCCTGTTCAGGGTGAACGTGATGGCAACGGCTACAAGTTTGAGAGGTATAAGCAGGTGGGACAAAGACAACGGGAACTCCAGCCAAGACAGCTTTGTAGGTGACAAACATCCTGAGTTGATAAAACGCCCAATTGTTTGTCCTTCTCCGTTCGGTCTTGTTGCGAGGCTGGGTATTCAAAGATTTGCGAATATCGCTCAAGTCTTCAAACGCCAGTGTCGCACCTATTGTCTTAGCTTCATTCACCAGTTGTCGGCTGATGCTGTGGTTAATGTTTGTCTGAAACCTAGCTTCTTTCCCAGAGAGCCTCTTGAGGAGTCGTTTCGACCCTCTCGTGCGTTTGGATTGAAGCGATGCCCTGACTCTAGAATAACGGTCGCGAGTAGCCTGCAACTGGCTACCATTCCAAGCTTTGTGCGTGGAAGTGGTTGCAATGTCTCGTCTGCCCAAATCGACACCAATCACCTTGGGTGTTTTACCTGTTGGTGGGGTGTCAAGTTCAACCGCAACCTGGATGTAATAGTCTCCACTCCTGCGCTTGACCAACGTAGCACTGGTGGGGATTTGCCCTCTAAGCAGTGCCAATTGATAGTTTCCAATCTTACACGGGAGCCAAACCCTTTTGGACATCAACGTGATGCCTACATGTTGATCGGACTCCCTGTAAGTGAAGACTCTGGCATCCAGAGAGATGCTGGTTGGACGAAACTTGTGAACTTGCTTAACTGCTTTCAGATTACCCACCACTCTCCGAATGGCTTGGCAGACATGATTAGCTTTCAGTCCAGTTGTCAGCTTAACCGTGTAGTAGGTCAAGTGATGCAACTTGGTTGCGTTGCGGCAGTTCTCGCGCTTGGCTACCTCCAATATCTGATTGCAAGCATCCGCAAATCCCTGCAAAGTGCGGTCAATTTCTTGACGCAACTCTACAGGGACTTGAAGTTTACAGGATACAGATATTGTTTGAGTCATGCCTTAATCATACTTCATCCACATTGTTCGTGGGAGGCGCTATACCCTGCCCCGCCTTCCTCCCCACCCACTAGGGGATGGGGTTTCCAGGCGGGAAGACTTTTATGAAACAGCCCTCCCCCCATCATTCCTTACACCAACGGCTAACCTATCTAGCAGGTTGTGGAGAAAGATTTCTCAAAACCTTGTCGGCGCAGCAACAGGGAACGCTGATTTTGTCCATTCCCATTGTTTGCCTTCTAACCTCCCTGGGAGCCTTTGCTTGGCTCAAAGCTAGTCTGGTTGAGGACGAATTTTGGGTACAGCATACCCAGCAAGTCCGGCTGGAAACCAAACGATTACAGGCAGCTCTACTGGATGCTGAAACTGGAGTGCGTGGCTATGGGCTAACACGCCGTTCTGAATTCCTGGAACCCTACCAGCAAGCCCAGCAACAAATTCCCCAATCGCTCAACACTTTGCAGGAATTGGTTAGCGACAACCCGACCCAAACTCGGCAACTGCAAAGAGTTCGACAATCAATCGATGCCACATTGCAAATCCTTTATCAAAAACAAACCTTACAACAGGAATTAGCCACCCTCAACCGCGACCCGAATGCCCTTGTCCCTGCGGCTCTCCTGTACGACTGGCTGGAGGAAGGGAAGACATCGATGGATGAGACCCGTTTTGCCATTGACCAGTTTGCAGGTGAGGAAGAACGCCTGTTGCAAGTTCGTAAAGAACACCTGGAAACCTATCGTCGCATTACCTGGCTTGTTTTATGGTTGTCAGCGGCGATTGGGATTTTGGGGGGTATTTTTTCGACCTACTTGTTTCGCCGATTGCAGCAGGAGCTAAAGCTGCGTCAACACCGACTGGAACAGACAAACCAGCAATTAACCCAAGCTTACGATCAGTTGCAACGTTTCACTGCCAATGCATCCCATGAGTTGCGGGCACCCCTTGCCGCTATGCTGAGTAATGTCCATGTGGGTCTGACTGCCCCTGAAGACGATTGGATAACACCCCGACAACGGCTGTCTAAAATTGAGAATTTGGCTCAGTCGATGAGCGATCTGGTTCGCGACTTGTTATTCCTGGCTCGATATGAAGGGCAGTTAACCGAGGACGTTCGGCAACCGTTAAAGGTGGTGACATTTCTAGAGGCGATCGCCCTTGACTGGAAACCCCAAGCTGCACGCCATCACTTGACGCTACTGACCGATTTGCCATCCCAGGAGATTGTCCTGCAAGCGGATGCAAATCTTCTGCAACAGGCGATCGCTAACCTTCTCAGCAATGCCTGCCGCTACACTCCCGCCGGGGGGAAAATCTCCCTGCAAGCGTCCATCCGCTCTCAACAGGTGGCGATCGCCATTCAAGACACTGGAATGGGGATTGCAGAGGACGATCTCCCTTACATTTTTGAACGGTTTTATCGTACCCGATCCAGTCGTGCCAAGGTCAGAGGTGGGTTCGGATTGGGTTTGGCGATCGCTCAACAGATCGTTCGCGCTCACGAGGGTCAGATCTCGGTTTGCAGCACTCTGAATCAAGGCAGCACCTTCACGATCGTCCTACCTTTAAGCAAGACAGAACCTTGAATAGCCCCTTGTCATTTTGGTGTCATCTCCACTCGTTATAGTCGCATTGATGAATGGATGAATCTTCCAATGCAAAAATTGATTCCTTTACTGGTTGCCCTGATCTCTAGCTTTCCTAGCTTGTCTGCTACTGCCCAAACACCCATTGGGGAGCTGAGGCGTAATGCTGGCACCACGATTTCAGGAACGGTGCAAAGCGTAGTAGGTAACGAGTTCATTCTGGATGATGGCACTGGGGAAATTATTGTGGATGCGGGGCCTACCTGGTATCACCAAATTTCTATCGCGAAAGAGCGTGAGTGTCAATTTAACTGAGAAAGGTGCGATCGCACTCTTGCTGGGCTTGAAGTTACCAGGTGACGCGATTTTCTAGGCGTTCTAATAGCTTTGGGCCAATACCGGAAACCCGACTTAAATCTTGGAGGGAGGTAAAGGGCTGTTGCTGTCGGGTTTTAATAATTTCCTGGGCGAGTTTGGGACCTATTCCGGGTAAGGATTCTAGTTCGGCTTGGGTGGCGGTGTTTAAATTAATGGGGGAGGAAGTTACATTGTTTTGAGCAGGCTTGACTTGCAAGCATTTTTGTTGCTCTGCTTGGATTTTGCGCTCAATGGCTGCGGGAATTCCCAGTTGAGAATGGGCATAAAGGCGATTAAATTCCCGGATAAAGTGAGCTGCAACCACTGGGCTTTCAATCACCAATAGGGTTTCATCGTTAATAATATTGGCGGCTTGGGACCAATTATGCGATCCGGCGATCGCAATGGTTTCATCTACCACCCCAAATTTATGATGTAACTTGTCTCCTGGCGGTAGGATGGGGACGCCAACGGTTTGAATAGGAGTTTGCCAAGGTTGATTATCGGCTTCAGATTGGCAATTTTCACTCAAAGCCACCCCTAGCATATCTAAGGCTTCGCTATAACTGCGATAGGCAAAACTCGGATCGATTAAGGCGCGAATTTTTACCCCCTGCTGGTGATTGAGGGCGAGGGTATTGACTAACTTTTGTTCAGAAAAAACAAATAAAGCTAAATCAACGGAAGTTTTAGAGACTTTGAGGGTTTGGTCAATTAAACCATTTCCGGTTTGTTCCCAATTCACGCTTTGGGAGGTTGGCGAAAAGTAGACGGCAATTAAACTATTGCCCACCTGCATTTTTGCAGGCAAGCGTTGCGGTTTTTTAAGACCAAATAAACTATCCGGTTGTCCCCCTGGGCCATCTCCCCACATCAGGTTAAATTCTTGGGTAAATAGATTAGCTAATTCGTAGCTTTCTATCTTTAACAAATTATTCGCATTGCCCCGGCTTTCCGGTCGGGTAAAGTCGCCGTGGATGTCGCTGAGGGTAAAGTTTGCGCTAGTGACAATTACGGTTTGACGGTCGATAATTACAAACTTATGGTGCATCAAGCCGCTGCCCTTAGAACCATCGGCTGTATCATCAATCCAGGGTATTTTGGCATTGTGGAGAATCTTTAAAGCGTCGCTTTGATCTGTCTCGGCGGCGCTAAGAAGGCGATCGCCATCGCGATCGGCAAATACAATAAACTCATCATAACTTTGGCGAGTTCGCGGATCGAGTTGCGCCACTTGTGTTGGGGTAAACTCGCTCCAAGGGCGACTGTAATTATTTTCCAGAATCACCCGCACCTGTACCCCGGCTTGTTGACGTTCTATCAGCGCTTGGGCTACCTTGGGCAGGCGTAACTCTTGGACGGCAACATCGATGCTAGACTGAGCTTTGGCGATCGCCTCTACAATCGTTTCCTCCAAATCATCGCCTAAGCGAACAATCTGCCGATAAGGGTCGCTATAGTCTGAGGTTTCAGACTGATTGAAATAAACTTGAATCAGCGGATCTTGGGGCAGGGGAACTAGCCGAGGCTGACGAGACTCAACGCGCCCGCACGCTGCTAAACCCAGTGCCAGCAAACACGCCAAACCTCGACGCCAGTAACAAATAGCATTCCAAAACACAAGTTCGCAAACCGTATAGTTAGGGCTTAATTTAGCATTCCCCAAATCTTTCGCCAATGGCTCCAATCCTATCAGAAATTTCTTTTGCCAAAATCTATTAACATAAAAAATATCAATCGTCTTTGATGACTGACGCACCTGAATCAGAAACTCAGTTTCTTAGCGTCGCCCTAAACTTCCTAGGAAATTGATTGAGGAAGCAAGCTGAGGCTTCTGGTATGGGGATTTTGCCTTCCCATCCGCTATTACTGCAAAAGGCTGCGGTTTATGCCGAAACGAAAAAAGACCTTCCCTTGCGGACACAAAGGCTATGGGCAAATATGCCACCGTTGCAGTCACAACCAGGTGGTAGAAAGAGTTAGCCTGCAAACCCAGACGGCAAAACGTCAAGCCAAACAAGCATGGCTGGCTTCCTTTGAACAAGACCCCATCGACTTAAGGACGCTGCCTAAACACGTTGTTCTCAAAGCCCGACAGATTATTGCAGAGTTACAAAATCATTGCAACTATACCCACTTTGGTGGGAAGCGACTGCGCCACGATCGCTTTATCATTAGTATTCCGATTACGCGTCACTACCGGATGCTTTGCCGAGATTGTGGCAGCATATTAGTTCCGCAAGCCGTGTTATCTCACGAAGACTACAACGTTTGCAAACCCGGTGGATAGCGATTTCAAGAGCGCGTGAGGAGGAAACCCAGAAGGCGATATGCTGAGACTAGAAGAAGCTGCGCGTTGCTGTTTGTATTGAGAACCGATGAATTATGCAAATTTATTTGGATTATAGTGCGACCACGCCGCCGCGTTCTGAGGCGATCGCCACCTTGCAAGCAGCCCTTACCCAGCATTGGGGCAACCCTTCTAGCTTGCATACTTGGGGAGGACGAGCAGCGACGTTGTTAGAATTGGCACGGATGCAAGTCGCTAGTTTAATTAATGCTGGCGATCCGGAGTCTATTATTTTTACCGCCGGGGGCACAGAAGCGGATAATCTAGCTACGATCGGCATTGCTCGACAATATGATACGCCCCAACATTTAATTATCTCCAGCGTCGAGCATTCGGCGATCGCGCAACCAGCAAGCTTTCTGGAACAACAGGGTTGGCAAGTCACGCAACTCCCCGTCGATCGGTTTGGGCGCGTCGATCCTGAAGATTTGATCCGCGCCATTCAACCCAATACCGTTTTAATCTCCATTATCTACGGACAAAGCGAAGTTGGCACCCTGCAACCGATTTCAGCCCTCGGTCAAATTGCGCGCGATCGCGGTATCCTGTTTCATACCGATGCCGTGCAAGTGGCCGGACGCTTGCCCATTGATGTCCAACAACTCCCTGTAGATCTGCTCTCGCTTTCGAGTCATAAGATTTACGGCGTTCAAGGGGCGGGGGCGCTGTACGTACGTCCTGGGGTGCAACTGTTGCCTCTATTGGGTGGCGGCGGACAAGAACGGGGACTGCGTTCGGGGACGCAAGCCTTAAGCGCGATCGCCGCATTTGGGGTAGCCGCTGAGTTAGCCCTAGCAGAGTTACCCCAAGAAATGACGCGCTTAATGGCATTGCGCGATCGCTTATTTGCCCAACTCGCCGATGTACCCGGTTTAATGCCTACAGGCGATCGCCTTTCTCGCCTCCCCCATCACGTCAGTTTTTGTTTAAGCGAAACCCACAAAAACCTTACCGGAAAAACCCTCGTCCGCCAAATGAACCTCGCTGGAATTGGTATTAGTGCCGGTTCGGCTTGTCACAGCGGCAAACTTTCCCCCAGTCCCATCTTGCTCGCAATGGGCTATAGTCCCAATACCGCACTCGGCGGCATTCGCCTTACCCTAGGCAAAGATACCACCCAAGCCGATATTGATTGGACAGCAATGGTTCTCAAACAAGTCCTAGAACGCCTGAGTCCTGGATGTGCCGTGGCAAGCTGCTAATGGAAGATGGACGGATGGGAAAAGGAAGCATCAATTCCCTTGTTGCTGAACCCTAGGGAATTGATGCTTTTCTTAATATTAAGATTTTTTTAACTTTTCTGGACTTCTGCCTTCATTTCACCCCCTTTTATGTTATAAAAATTCATAAAAAGCAGGTTTTTTAGTAGATTCCCTGCAACAGATCCCCTAAAGCTGAATCCTCATCTGTTTTCGCAATTTCCTAACTTCATTTAGCTTAAAGAAAGCTTGTACTTCTTTAAATATTTTCCGTAATCTATCGATCGTCGCTTCCAATAATCTAGTGATAGAATCGAGCAGAGATTTTGAAGCCAACCTCAAGATACGAGCAAATTATTCTTTAAAGGTCAGTATTTTTATCGAAGTGCTTATGAGATTTTTGTGATAAAGGGCGACAAACTCTCACAAGATTATTTAAGGGTGACAATCATGAACGAAGGCGAAATTTTACAACTGTACCAACGGGGCGAACGTAACTTTCGCGGAGCCGATCTTAAAGCCGCAAACTTAATTTCAGCAACCCTTGCTCAGGCTGACTTTTCCGGTGCAACGCTACAAGACGCATCCTTAGCCAGAGCCTATTTAGAACGGTGTTACTTATTAGAAGCAAACCTCAATGGTGCATTTCTGTACGGTGCAGATTTACGCTTTGTGAAGCTAAAAAATAGCCAACTCATTCAAGCCGATTTAACCAAAGCCGATCTAAGCGGTTCGCACCTAGCGCGAGTCGATCTTAGGGGTGCCAAATTAAGCGGTGCAATTCTGCGTTGGGTAAGCCTATATGGTGCAAATTTATCCGGCGTTAATCTGTGTGGAGCCAACCTCAATAGTATTAATCTACGCAGTGCTAATTTAGCAGGTGCAAACCTCAATTGGACAAACCTCAGCGGCGCGAGATTAAGCGGAGCCAACTTAAAAGGCGCTCAACTCAACGGGGTGAATCTTAAAGGTGCGTGGTTAAATGGTTTGGAACTAGACCATGTGAATCTCAGCGGGATGGAACTCAATGAAGTCAAAATCAGCGGCGCGAACTTACAAGGCGCAGACTTAACCGGAAGCAACCTCAGCGACGCCATGATGCGCTGTACCCAGCTAGAGGGCGCTAATCTCAAAAATGCGAACCTACACGCTAGCAATCTGAAAGGCGGAAAGTTGATTCAAGCTGATATGATGCGAACCAATCTGCGAGAAGCCGACTTACGCAATGCAGATTTAAGAGATGTCAATCTGAATTTAGCAAACCTCGCCGGGGCTGACTTAAGTGGCGCAAATTTAAGCGGCGCTTATCTTTGGGGAGCTAACTTAGATGGAACTTGCTTGCGGGGAGCCAATTTGACAGGAGCGAGTTTGCGAAGCGCAATTTT
>JAAHGE010000710.1 GCA_010672635.1 Desertifilum sp. SIO1I2
ATAACAATGGTGAGTGAGATTGTGCAATTATCGGACTTGCACTACGATGGGGTGCGCTTATCTGAGCAGATGCTAGCAGATGCGATCGCAGCTAGCAACCGCGTTCAACCCGATTTAGTCGTTCTCACAGGGGACTATATTACCTACGAACCCGAACCGATTTATCCCTTGGTTCAACGCCTAAAACACCTGCAAAGCCGCTATGGAACCTACGCCGTTTTAGGAAATCATGACCTTTACTATCCCAACGCCAGAAACCTTGTTACCCAAGCCTTAACTGGAATAGGCGTTCGCGTTCTCTGGAATGAAGTCGTTTATCCTTTAGGTTCGGAACTGGCGTTAGTCGGACTTCCCGATTTTTGGTCAAAACAATTTAATCCTGCTTCGGTTTTAGACGAACTCGAACCCCAACTTCCCCGCATTGTCCTGTCTCATCAACCCGATAGCGCTCAAGTTCTGCAACAATGGCGAGTAGACTTGCAACTTTCCGGTCATACGCATGGGGGTCAAATTGTTCTTCCCCTTTTAGGACCGCTTCCAGCGTGGCAAAATACAGTTCGTCGCCTTATTCCTAAACCCCTGCGACCTTGGATACCTTATATGGAAGATAGGTGCAACCACGTTGTACGCCACTGGGAATGGTCGAGAGGATTGCATCGCATCGGTCAAAATCTCCTCTATACCAACCCCGGTTTAGGAACCTATTATCCTGGTCGCCTGTTCTGTCCGCCAGAGGTGAGTGTCTTTACTTTAAGTGCTGAGTGCTGAGTGCTGAGTAAGTTCCGAGTTCCGAGTTCCGAGTTCCGAGAAATTATTAGATTCGGGAGTTTTGAGGGGGAATAGAGTTCAAAGTTCTAAGTCGGCTTGTTAGTCTTGGGTTGGAATAGAGTCTAGAGTTCCGAGAAATTAGTCAGTTCGGGAGTTTTGAGTGGGAATAGAGTGCAAACTTCTGTTGACCCAGTTCCGAGTTCCAGTAAATTCGTTAGTGTTGAGTTGGAACAGCGTGCAAAGTACCGTTGCTTGATTCTACGAAATAGTGTTTTGAGAGAGTGCTTTAACCTGTTCGCCGTCAACTATCAACTCTGCCATGAGTGCTTATCGTTGGACTTGGTTGGATGAATTTTGCCTGTGGTATCCTCCGGGATGGCTGATTTTGTTAAATCGCCACTGGCAACATTATCATGCAGACCCGGATGGCTGGAATGGGTTGGAATATTTTCTATTTTTGCTACCTGGTGGCTTTTATCTGGCGGTACTCATCCGCTGGTTGCGCTTGGGGTGTCGTTTACCGCGCCAACATCTGACAGAATTTGACCCGAATTATCAGCAGGCGTTTCGCGATGAAGTGCTGAGTGCGATCGCGAAACGCTATTTTCGCGCACAATTGTACAAGAGCGAATATCTTCCCCAAACTGGCCCATTAGTGATTGCGATGAACCACGCGGGGATGTGTTTCCCGTGGGATTTTCTGAATTTAGCCTATTTGTTGGGTAAGGAACGCAATTGGCAAGTTCATCCCTTAGCCGAAGTTTCTCTGTTTGAGCATCCTTGGGTAATTTGGTGGCTTCCGGTAGGATGGTCGCAAGTGCTAGGAGGAGTCCAAGCTAAACCGGAAGATTTTGAAGCGGCGGTTGCTTGCCAAACGATTTTACTCTATGCTCCGGAAGGATTGCGCGGCCCGCAAAAAGGCTGGTTGCAGCGCTATCAGTTACAGACCTTTCACCCCAGTTTTGTCCAATTGAGCGATCGCTATCAGATCCCGATCTTACCCGTTGTCTGTCACGGCAGCGAATTTTTACACCCTTGGACTCTCAACATTCAACCCCTCGCTAACCTGTTCCAACTCCCTTTTCTTCCCGTTTCTCTACTCATGCTGGCGTTTCTCCTATTTCCCTCAATGGGAGTTTGGGCGATGCGTTCCCATCTCCAGTACAGCATTCAACCCCTAGAACCTCCAGAAAGTCCTCCCAAAAATCGGACTAACGCCTACCGCCGCGCCCAAAATTTACGCGAAAAACTCCAAAACCAGTTGCTGAGTTGCTAGGAAACAGGGAAGCCTAATGTTTCATACCAAGAATCGCGCAACCCCACTTTGCTATAACTTAGAAACCTGAAACTCTGCCAAAACTTTTAGTGTCGCACAACCCCATTTTGGGATAATGGGCTGGAGCATTCAGGACAGCGAAGATGGACGAGTATCTGCAAGCAACGGATATCATTGACTGGCAACATCCTGAAATTTTAGCCCAATCTCGCCAGCTAGCTTACGGTCAGTCTAGCGTAGATGCGATCGCCAAAGCTTGTTTTGAGTGGGTGCGAGACGAAATCTACCACAGCGTTGACTCCCAAATGAATCCCTTAACTTGTCGCGCGTCGGATGTTCTCAGGTACAAAACGGGTTATTGCTATGCTAAAAGTCACTTACTTGCGGCGTTGTTACGCGCCAATCAAATTCCTGCGGGATTTTGCTATCAACGCTTGAGTATTGATGACAAAGGGGCACCCTACAGTTTACATGGATTCAATGCAGTTTATCTTCCTCAATTCGGTTGGTATCGTATCGATGCTAGGGGAAATCGCGAGGGAGTAAATGCTCAATTTCATCCCCCTCAAGAACAATTAGCTTTTGAA
>JAAHGE010000711.1 GCA_010672635.1 Desertifilum sp. SIO1I2
CCAAAGAAAATAGAATTGAGCGATCGCCCTATGCAAGATAGTTCGAGCCTGGTTAAGCGGTAAGAATTATCCTCTTGCCGTTGTCAAGCATAGCTTCCGGACACAAGTGGCACTCTCTGGCTCAATAGGGAGGTAATAATCTACAGAAGCCATGAACAATGACCACCATCATAAACAAGAGATAAAGAGTTAAAGCATGAATCAATTTTAGTTTTTTGAATTCTTTACATCTGCTATCGCAGTGGATTTGCAGACCATTAGCTACTGGGATCATGACTAAAACTCGACTTAGAAGAACTACCACAGTCGAAGCAGATACTCCAACTCTAGAGCCTCAGAAAAAGCACAGATCGGCGACTAAAACATCAACTGCAACTGAAGAGAAAATACGTCGAAAGCAAGGTATTTCTTCTGCGACTAAGGAACCCGAAACGGTCACTCCAACTGACATCGAACAAACTCTCGAAACTTCAACCTTACCTTCCTCAACTTCAGAGGAAGTTGAAGCGAGCTGCAATTTGAGAGAATTGAACGATTGCGTGCAAGCACTTAAAGCCATTATTCCCAATAATAGCACCCATCCTATTTTATGCAATGTACTCATTGAAGCAGATGCTAATACACAACAATTGCACTTAACCAGCTATAACTTGGAATTTGGTCTGCAAGTAAGTTTTGAGGCGACTGTCAATCAACCGGGTTCTTTTACGATTCCTGCACCCATCCTTGCTGACATTTTAGGGAAATTTCCCTCAGGTCGTCTTACTTTAACTAGCCAAGTAACGAGACTCAAAGATAGCGAAACTCCCTCAGTTAGCGCTACCCTAAAAATGTCAGGAAGTCAACACGCACTGCGCGGACTTTCAAGTAATGAATTTCCTGCTATTCCCCAGGTAGAACAAAAGCTAATTTCATTAAAAGCCAGCGTTCTACTAGCGGCACTTAAAGGTAGCTTATTTGCAGTGTGTTCTGATGAAGTTAAACGGATTTTAACAGGCGTTCATTTCCAACTCAATCACGATTGCGATCGCAGATTGGATCGGTTAAAAGTTTGGACAACAGATGGTCACAGAATTGCGATGATTTTAGGATTGAGCGAAAGCAGCGACGATCCCAATCCTTTGATCGATTCTCCGGTGCAGTTCACCGTACCGGCTAAAGTCCTCAAAGTGTTAGAGCGTAATCTTAACCCATCTGAGAGAATTTCAATTTACTACAATAGCTCGGATAAAACTCCGCAAAGTTTTGTAGCCTTTCGTTGGAAAAATTGGCAACTAACTAGCAAACTACTAGAGGGGCAATATCCTAATTGCAACCAAATTATCGACCCCTATCGAGATCAATTCGACTATCAACTAATCATTGAGCGACTAGCCTTGTTAAAAGCGTTAGAACGTTTAGCAACTCATACTGATAAATCTCACAATACTGTCATTTTAGAATTTAATTCTGAAAGACAAAAAGTTCAAGCATCAATTTGTAGTGCGGTGAGTTCTGGAACTGAAGTCATTGATGCCAAAATTATGGGCAGCGATTTGAAGCTTAAGTGTGATGTTCGTTATCTAATTGAAACTGCTAAAGCAATTTCTAGTTCAGATTTACGAATACTTTTGGTAACTCCTACAACACCTGTTTTGATATCTCCTTTTGGAATACCCGCATCGGGAGAAGCTGCTACTGAATCAGAATATGTCATTGCTCCTCAAGAGTGAGGATAATGGGGAGAAGGACTTTTTACTTTACCTACTCCCCAATTTTCCATTCCTCAATTAAAAATACATAAGGTTCAAAACTTCCGGTTCCCCTAGCGGGGATTTTCTAGGCAATCTTCCTAAAAACCGGACTAATGCACCAACCCTTATCACTTAAATATCGACCCAAAACTCTCTCAGGTTTAGTGGGTCAAGAACCCATCCAAATAGCGTTAACTAATGCAGTAACTTCTACTAAAATCGCGCCAGCTTATCTGTTTACAGGGCCGCGAGGAACAGGTAAAACTTCAACAGCACGGATTTTGGCTAAATCACTTAATTGTCTTAACAGCAAAACTCCCACAGCAAGTCCCTGCCATCAATGTGCATCCTGTAAAGCAATTGATGCAAGTAATAGCTTGGATGTTAGTGAAATTGATGCAGCTAGCCACAATGGAGTAGAAGATGCTAGAGAATTAATCGAACGCAGTAACTTTGCACCCGCAATGAGTCAGTATCGGATATTTGTTTTAGATGAATGTCATCAGCTTAGCAGTAGCGCTCAAAATGCTCTGCTTAAGTGTCTTGAAGAACCTCCATCTCACGTTGTGTTTATTCTTTGTACGACAGAAGCGCATAAAGTATTACCTACTATTAATTCGCGCTGTCAAACATTTAACTTCAAAGCCTTGTCTATCGAAGCAATTGTCGAACAATTGGAACGAGTCGCTAAACAAGAAGCAATTGCGATTACAGATGAAGCAACTTTAGCGATCGCGCGACATTCTGATGGTGGTTTAAGAGATGCTTTGCAATTGCTTTCTCAATTATCGTTGATGGGAGAAGAGATTACTCCCAATCATGTCGTAGAAGTGTCTGGCGGGATTCGTTCTGATGATTTAGCTGCGATTGTGCAAGCTATCTGTGCAGGAGATTT
>JAAHGE010000712.1 GCA_010672635.1 Desertifilum sp. SIO1I2
TGAAGTTTCCCCCCATCCCCCCATCCCCCCATCCCCCCATCCTCTTCCCCCCGATCCGGTGCTGCTGGAAATCTTTAATAATCTATTGAGAGCGATCGCAGAAGAGATGGGAGTGACGCTGCAAAATACCAGTTACTCGGTCAATATCAAGGAAAGACTTGATTTTTCCTGTGCGGTTTTTGATAGGTTGGGTCAACTGGTGGCAAATGCACCGCATATTCCGGTACATTTGGGTTCGATGAGTGAAAGCGTCCGCAGTCTGATCGCCGATAAACAACCCTCACCTGGCGATGTTTATGTATCAAATAATCCTTACAACGGCGGGACGCATTTACCCGATATTACGGTCATTACCCCAGTTTTTGCAGACGCCTCTCCAGAGAAACCCCTATTTTACGTGGCTTCTCGCGGACATCATGCCGATATTGGCGGTATTACTCCCGGTTCTATGCCACCTGCGAGTACGTCTCTCGACCAAGAGGGAGTATTAATTGATAACTTCTTATTGGTGGATCGCGGTCAATTTCGCGAAGCAGAATTGCGAGAACTGCTGACGGGGGGACAATACCCGGTTCGCAATGTTGAGCAAAATATTGCAGACTTGCAAGCACAAATTGCTGCAAACGAACGCGGCGTCCAAGAGTTGCGACGGATGGTGGCGCATTATGGCTTGGATACTGTACATGCGTATATGCAACACGTCCAAGATAATGCGGAGGAGGCGGTGAGAAGCGCGATCGCGATCCTGAAAGAGGGTCGCTTTACTTATACGATGGACGATGGGACGATGATCCAAGTTCAAGTGACCATCGATCGCGCTAACCGTTCGGCTTGTATCGACTTTACCGGAACTTCTCCCCAACAAGCCACAAACCTAAATGCGCCGCTAGCCATCTGTAAGGCGGTGGTTCTCTATGTTTTCCGCACGTTGGTGAATGACGATATTCCGTTAAATGCGGGATGTCTCAAACCCTTAGAAATGATTGTGCCATTGGGATGCTTGCTTAACCCGCAATATCCGGCGGCGGTGGTGGCGGGGAATGTGGAAACCTCGCAGGCGATCGCCAACGCTCTCTACGGGGCCCTGGGGGTCATGGCTGCCTCCCAAGGTACCATGAATAATTTTACCTTTGGCAATGCCCAATATCAATACTACGAAACCATTTGCGGCGGTTCGGGTGCAGGCCCCCATTTTAACGGAACCGATGCCGTCCAAACCCACATGACTAACTCTCGCCTCACCGATCCAGAGGTCTTGGAATGGCGGTTTCCGGTACTGGTGGAAGAATTTGCTATCCGTCCCCATAGCGGCGGCTTAGGTCAATATCGCGGCGGAAATGGTGCGATCCGTCGCCTGCGTTTCCGCGAACCCATGACTGCTGCTATTCTATCCGGTCATCGCGTCGTTCCCCCCTTCGGCTTAAACGGCGGAAAACCCGGCGAAATAGGTCGCAACTGGGTTGAACGCCACAACGGAGAAATTGAGGTTTTGGCGAGTCAAGCTGAAGTCCAAATGTCTCCAGGCGATCTGTTTGTCATCGAAACCCCCGGCGGTGGCGGCTACGGTTCGGCTGACTGAAGACACAGCTAGGCATAAGACGGGGGGAAAACCCCCGTTTGGCGATATTTCTTTAACCATAGGGTTGTATCAAGAATCGCTGTACGTATAGCTAAAGACCGAGTAATTACGGATAAGCAAGGGCTATTTAGCTAAAAACTGGTAAATTTACGCGTGCCATCAAAATATTTTGGAGGTTAGCCTTAAATGTAAATACCAGATGCTTTGCTCCACGCCGTTACGCTCAGCGTGACAAAAGTTTAATTTGTGACCGTTTAAAATGTGGCACTAATACCAAGGCGCAAGCTGCGTCCTACAGCAGGATAACCCGGATATGGTACTCCAACTGGCTTTCTGGGCTGCCTGTCCTTGAAGGATTGCTAAAACATCCCCTAGAGGAATAGACACGCTCACCCATCGCCAAACTACAACACAACAAAACGATGAGGATACCCAGTAAACTCACAAACATCCACAGCCCTTGAATTTCGAGCAGCCAGTTTTCTGAAACTCATTATTTTAGGGGCTGATAATAAATTAGTTGATGTTCGGGCAACAGTTCTGGATGCAGGATTTTCACACTTCACCGACAAAACCAGATGTGGCGTTATCGTACCACTTTGCCAGTAATCATTTCCGTACATCGTTGCAATTGGTGAAAGAGTGAGCGCAGATCGCGCATGAGGAGCAGTGCAATTATGCGATCGCATGATGCATTGAAGGTTGAGATTATTTTTAAGACTGGTTAATCTAGGGGACTACGAACAGCCTTGCCACCACGGTTAAGAACATGGGTATAAATCATCGTCGT
This sequence comes from Desertifilum sp. SIO1I2, assembly GCA_010672635.1. Lineage (GTDB taxonomy): Bacteria > Cyanobacteriota > Cyanobacteriia > Cyanobacteriales > Desertifilaceae > Desertifilum. Next base: position 2,370 of record JAAHGE010000712.1, read on the forward strand.
TTTTACATCCTTGTGTCCCAGTAATTCCTGCACAGTGCGGATGTCATAGCCGTTTTGTAATAAATGGGTAGCTTTCACTGTGGCGAAACGTATGACAACCGACCTTTTTTTGAATACCAGCGTAGGCGTACCGCCTGTTTTAACGCTTTTTGTAAACCACTTTCATGAAGATGATTTATACCCATGTTCTTAACCGTGGTGGCAAGGCTGTTCGTAGTCCCCTAGATTAACCAGTCTTAAAAATAATCTCAACC
>JAAHGE010000713.1 GCA_010672635.1 Desertifilum sp. SIO1I2
TAATCCCTAATAGGGATTAGGAGTAAGGAAAGTCCTTGAGGTTCTGGATGAGAGAAATGATTAGAACAGGAATGCGTATCTAAAGAGTTTAAATAATGGAGTGCTTGGAGAACTTTGCGAACGGTTGTTTCAATTCCTTCAGAAGGTTGAAGTTTAAGAAGATATTCAATGAGTGGTAGGACTTTGGCTTGAATATCGGGTTCCAAGGGGAGGGAATTTTCGATAGATGCTGATACCGGGAGAAGTTCAGCCTGGATAAAGGAACGCTGACAGCTTTTACAGTAGTATCGCTGCTTACCGCTGACGCGACCATTTTTCCGAGTTTCTATAGACTGACATCTAGGACATTGCATCTTGGATAAAGATGGCGATCGCACTGTTGGCTTCTAATCGAGTCGTTGTTCCTCATTATGGCAAGAGAATCGCGCAAGTTCACCCTAGATATTTGTATCTTAGGTTACACTCTTGCCCCAACTGGCGCGACGCCACCTTTCTAGACGTTAAAGACTGTCAGGATCGATATTCAATTCTCGCAGTTTAGCCGCTAACCGTTCGGCGCGTTGCGCTTCCTGTTCGGCGCGTTGTGCTTCCTGTTCGGCGCGTTGTGCGAAAGATTGACGCTGTTCGTCTAATTCTAGATAAGACAAAAACCGCTGTCCATCCGGACGATATAATTCTAAGCCATCCTCGCCTAACTCAAAGCGAACGCCTAAGCGAGGGCTTACCCAGCCTTGAATGGGATCGATGACTTCTAAAAGTCCTTCGGTTCGCAACCATCCCCTCAATTCGCGATCTTCTGGATCGTAGAGGTAATATTCTTCAACGGGGTAGCGGTTATAGAAGGTCAATTTTTTATCGAGTTTGCGCTGCGAGTCGCTGTGGGAACGAATTTCAAAGACGACTTGGGGAGGAATGCTATTTTCTCGCCACTGGAGGTAGGAACGGCGATCGCCTTTCGGTCTACCAAAGACTACCATTGTATCGGGTGCTTGACAGATATCGGGTCTACCTTCCACGGGGTACCAGAGTAAGTCCCCCGCGACGAAGACGTTGGGATCTTCGCGAAATAGGGCATCAATGCCCCCTTGTATTTTAATAATCCACTGGTATTGAATGGTACTGTCGGCCATTGGCTGTCCGTCGCTGGAGGGGTAGATAATCTCAGTTTTTTCTGCGGTGGAAGTCTGCGGAGTCATGACAAGCCTCGCGAAATTGCAAGCGGTGTTTTTATTGTAGCGATCGCCCTCAGCCCTACTGAATTCCAGTTAGAGGATCATTGGGGGACAGAACCCTGTAATAATTGAGTGCAACGTTCAATTTCCGTCTCAGCATTCACTTGGCTATCAGTACCCTTAACGGGTATAAATTTGCTGAGATCCCAGGAATGTCCAGTTGATAATGAGACGGTGAGAGGACGGTTGGGATCGGGTACAGATGTTTCAGAGAGAGTAACATTACTCAGGGCATTTCCTGTCACTACTCCACTAAAATAAAAGTTTTCACTGGTATTTCTGTAATAACTGAATCCCATTAACCGATCGTTAGATTTACGAAAAGCAATGTAATGCTTCCCTAATTGATTGGGTTCGGCAGTTTCGCCATAAAGATAGATACCATCGGGTAAATTTTCAATTAGGAGATTTGCAGCTTTGTTAATCCTAATTGACGAAAATCCAATTAACAAAGCCAAGCTGAATATCGTCAAAAAATGTTTGAGTTTCATTTATCCTCCGAGGTGTGATGTAGAGTAAGAAGAGGAAGAGTACCCACCGAGAGGACGCCCGATCTTCAAAGCGGTTTAAGGATAGTTGCTAATTGCGATTAATGTTGAGGCTATACTCGCCTTCGCTAGTGCGATCGCTCCCATTGACGATCGCTTGATAGCGACCAGCGGTTGGTAGATTGATAACGAGATCGGAAATTCTATTTCTCCTGAAATCATCGCTTCTTCTGCCATAGCTTTCCGCAATTTTTTGACCATTGGGATCGAAAACTGCGACATAATGATCGAAGGATCGACTTTGCAGATTAAGAGAGATGGACTGATTGGCTTGTCCGGTAAAGGTATGGGTGTGGTATAAACTCCCATCAGAAGAAAGGCGAGGGTCGCCATCTTTTAAGACTGCATTTATTTGGAGAACTGAGAGGGAAAGAATTTTAGCTTCTGCGGGATTTGCCAAATCTAGCCGATAAGCATTGATCGGGACATTCATTCCGTTTCCATTGCGGATCGTGACGACAAAGCTAGTATTTTGGCGGCGATCGCGGCGAACATTCTCGGTAAACTGATTTTGAATTTCTCTAAACCTCAATAGGCGCGGTTGCTCAAAATTGGGGCGAGAAAGACAGAAGATTGCACTGCCATCTAAAGCACGGCTAGCATAGAGCCAGTGGCGTTGGTTTTGGGCGACAAATTCTTCTTGATAGAAGACAGTAAAGCGATCGAGTTGCGAGAGATTTTGACTTCTTTGACATTGACTATTGGTGTAGATATCGCTTTTAGGTGCAGCAGTTTGGGCCGCTACTTTTGAAATAGAGGTTCCCAAAACGGTGCAACCTAAAATCAATCCAATCAGCGTTCTTTGTTTCATTCTTTCCTTCTCTTGATGAGTCCTGAAGTCAG
>JAAHGE010000714.1 GCA_010672635.1 Desertifilum sp. SIO1I2
CCGGTAAATCCAAATCCTCTGCAATAAAGGTCGTACCAAACCCACCACATCCTAACTGTTTGATGATGTTGTAGCGCCCCCGTAACGTTTTTCCCAACATATCAACTCGCACCATCGTCAATTACAAGGATTTTGGCACAATATTATCGGGGATTGAGCCAGACTCAATACCAAAACCGCCCCAGCATTTCGCACCAACAAACCCCCTCGCGTTGTTTCAATTACAATTGCTATGACTTTAATCCGCGTACCTAAGTCTTGGGAAATTCTCGACCGAGAAATCACCCCAGAATCTGTTTTTCTCAACCGTCGTCGCTTTATGAAAGGCTTATTAGGAGCGGGGTTAAGTGCATCAATTCTCCCCCTAGCAGGCTGTCAGTCCGATCGAGACTCAGAAATTTCCTACGATTATCTTCAGGAATATTCTAACTTGGTTCGCAATCCCCGCTTTGCTCAAGTAGACCGTCCCCTGACCCCGGAGGATGTCGCCGCGAAGTACAATAACTTTTACGAATTTGGTCGCGGTAAAGAAATTTGGAGAGTCGCCCAAGCCTTACCGATTGAAGATTGGAAGGTAGAAGTCTCCGGTTTGGTGAAAAATCCCCGTACCTACGACCTAGATGAGATTAATCGCAAATTCCCCATTGAAGAACGCGTCTATCGCTTCCGTTGCGTTGAAGCTTGGTCGATGGTGGTTCCCTGGGTTGGATTTCCTATGCGCCTGTTGATGGCGGATGTAGAACCCACCTCCCAAGCCAAATTCGTCCGCTTTACCTCCTGGTTCGATAAAGATGTCACCTCTGGGCCAGGTTGGTTGGCACCACCGAACTTGCCTTGGCCCTATACTGAAAGCCTGCGAGTTGATGAGATGGCGAACGATCTCGCCTTTTTCGCTACTGGAATTTACGGTCACACTCTCCCCAAACAACATGGGGCCCCCATCCGGGAAGTGATTCCTTGGAAGTATGGCTATAAAGGGGCTAAGTCCGTTGTCAAAATTGAGTTTGTCGATACCCAACCTGCCACTTTCTGGAATACGGTGGTCAAGAGCGAGTACGACTTTGAAGCCAATGTCAACCCCGATAAACCTCATCCCCGTTGGTCGCAAGCCAGGGAAAAAATCATTAGTTCAGAAGATTCTCTCTCCTGGAAACGGGTTCCGACGCTTCCCTATAACGGTTATGGGGAGTATGTAGCACACCTCTATACCTAGGGAGATGGGGGGATGGGGGGATGGGGAGATGGGGGGATGGGGGAAAGTGAGTAGGTTGGGTCAAGCCTAGCGCGACCCAACACCACCGAGCCGGTTAAATTTCACAATCTCTATGCTCAGTGCGATCGCCACCCTATACATGGGGAAATGAATAGGTTGGGTCAAACCTAGCGCGACCCAACACCACCGAGTAGGTTAAATTTCACAATCTCTATGCTCAATGCGATCGCCACCCTATACATGGGGAAATGAATAGGTTGGGTCAAACCTAGCGCGACCCAACACCACCGAGTAGGTTAAATTGCACAATACTCTATGCTCAGTGCGATCGCGTTACCCAAGAGCGAGATACTTCTGCGTCATAATGTTTGTGAACCCCATTCCTGGAGGGTCAAGCCGATGGGACACCAACCCAGTTTAATTGAATGCCAAGATTTCTTTGAACCGCCCAGAGTCGATCATCTGATTACTGAAGACGATACACCTGTGGATAATTTCGCCTCAGAAAAACAACAACGCCTGTTAGTTAGCGCCCTCTACAGTTCTTGGCGAGAACAAACCTTTTTAGCGGCTGCCAATGTCGGCGTATTTAATATTGATGATAATCCCGCAATTGTCCCAGATGTTTTGTTAAGTTTAAACGTCACTGTTCCCGAAAACTGGTGGGAAAAGAAAAATCGCGCCTATATGGTTTGGCGCTTGGGTAAACCCCCCGATGTCGCGATTGAAATTGTCTCTAACCGCGAAGGGAACGAACTGGATAAAAAGCTCAACATCTACGAACGCGTTAGAGTGAGCTACTATATCGTTTATGACCCCAAGCAACAAATCGGCGATCGGGTTTTACAAGCCTATGAATTGCGGGGAATGAGGTATGCAGAAATCTCTCCAGAATGGCTAGAACAAGTGGGTCTAGGTGTAACCCTCTGGCAAGGTGAATTTGAAGGAAGACAAGATAGCTGGTTGCGCTGGTGTCAGCGGGATGGAACGCTGTTACTGACGGGTGATGAACGGGCGAGTAATGCCGAACAACGTGCCAATGACGCCGAACAACGCGCCCAAAAGCTAGCGGAGAAGTTACGCGAATTAGGGATTAATCCCGATTCACTCTAAAGTTATTTGTAGGAGCGATTGCTTGACAATAAACCTCTTGCGTAATTAGAAAAAAATCTTGCTATAAAGGTTAACAGAAACAAGATTTTACGAAAAAAACGTTAATTGTGCAAGAGGTCTAATCAAGACAGTTGCTACTACCTACAAGTTTTTATCAGAATCTTTAGTAAATCCGTTCCAATTAAATTGTTATTATGTGCCTTATTTTAGTCAATTGTATAACCGTGATCGCTTAATTTGTGTGCTCCTATATTGATAAAGATTGGATTTTTAGGAGTGCCTTGAAAATGAATAGA
>JAAHGE010000715.1 GCA_010672635.1 Desertifilum sp. SIO1I2
TGGTGAATGCAATTCGCCACATCCATATTCTCAGTTTTGCCAAAAACCGTATGTTTGCCATCCAAATGCGGTTGAGGAGAATGACAAATAAAGAACTGGCTTCCCCCCGTATCTTTACCAGCGTGAGCCATTGACAAACTTCCGGCTTGGTGCTTGTTTGAGTTAATTTCACATTTAATCGTGTAACCGGGACCACCCGTTCCCGTTCCGTTGGGACATCCCCCTTGGATCACAAAATTAGGAATCACCCGATGGAAATTTAAGCCATTATAAAAACCCTTTTCAGATAAATCCACAAAATTCTTCACCGTATTGGGGGCATCTTGTTCAAACAATTCTAGATTAATCGTGCCCTTATCGGTTTCCATGATTGCGCGAGTCATAACACATCTCCTTTTTCCTGGATCGCTTTTACCCCAAAGCACTCGATCTGCCTTGAGGTGCAACTACTTATCATAGCGTCCAAATCGAATGCTAATCTTCGAGTGGTGTTGCGGGTGACTCGCGTAAGGTTTGTTCCTGCTGCTTCATCGCCGCTAGGAGTTCGGCATTTTGCAAAATGACGCCAACTTGATTATTAAAGATTTGCAGATAGCGTTGGTCGCTACTATCAAAACTGGCCTGGAAGCATTCCGGAACCGCTTCGCCGCAAACAGCTTTAGCCTCCACATCGCTGAACTTCTTCTTATTCACCAGTTGCGTTACCCCAATTAACTCGCCATCGGGGTTCCAAACCGGCATACACAAGAGGCTGCAAGTCCGATATCCTGTTTTGAGATCGGTTTGCTTGGCGGTTTGCGAGTCGGGGTAGTCGTACAAATCAAAAGGAATATTCAAGGGGATACCCAGATCCGCCACTTGTCCGGCGTAACCTTGACCCATTTCTAGGGTTAGTTTAAAGGATTGTCCGTTACCGGAGTTAATTTCTGTCCAAAGTTGCCGCGTATTGCGGTCTAATAACCACAGGGTACCGCGATCGGCGTTCATTAGGTCTTTGGCGGCGTGCATTACCCGGTTAAGAATTTCTTTTTGTTCTAGGCTGCTTTGCGAGACGGAACGGGTGGCGGCCATTAGGGCGGCGGCAACGCGCTGACCCCTGGAGGTTTTATGATAGGAACGGAAGCTTTCTAAAATCATCCGAATTAAAGGTGCATTGGCTGCAAAGCGTTCTTCATCTTCGGCGGTGAAGCCAAGACGATCGATGCGATCGCCTAAAGGAGCATTGCGATCGCTAAACCGTTTTAATTTATTAATAGACTGGACAACCGCGACGAGATCCCCCCGTTCATTAATCAGCGGCAGGGCCAACATGGTGTAGGTGCGATAATGATGCTTGCGGTCTTGTTCTTTGGCCGTTACAGAACGCGGATCGTCATAAAAATCGTAGGGAATATTGATTAAGCGCTTATTGTGCGCCACTTCCCCCACAATTCCCTTATCGGCGGGAACGCGAATCTCTAAAGCGCGATCGCCCTCAGCTTCTGCGATAATTGACCAGAACTCATTTCTCTCTTCATCTAATAGGAAGATGGTGGTGCGATCGGCATTTAAGGAGGCCCCCATCTTTAACGTAATCGATCGCAAAGTCGTATCTAGAATTTCATCAAATCCCTGACCGTCCATCACCTGGTTCAGCATGGCGAGGGTTTTGGTGACAACATTTTGCGGGTGATTTTCGGCTTGTTGTTTAATGGCCGCAAATTGTCTGGCATTTTGCAGCGCTACCCCCACTTGGGAGTTGAAAATTTGCATATACTTTTGACTATTGCTGTCGAAGCTATCGGCAAAGCATTCGGGTGCTTCGGGCCAATCTTCGGGATCGTAGGGGGGAAAATCTCCCTGTTTGCGCTTATTCACTAACTGGGTCACGCCTAAGAGTTCGCCGTCGGGACTCCAGACTGGCATACAGAGTAAACTACAGGTACGATATCCCGTTTTTAGGTCAGTTTTCTTAGAGATTTCTGATTCTGGATGTTGATATAAATCAAAGGAAATATTTAATGGTTCAGCGGTAGCTGCAACTTTGCCTGCAAAACCTTGACCGACTTGGACGCGCAGTTCCCGAATGCTACCATCTTCAAAGGCAATTTTAGTCCACAGTTCGTTGGCTTCTTCATCGAGTAACCAAAGGGTGCTGCGATCGGCGTTCATTAATTTTTTGGCAGCTTCCATGACTCGCGCGATAATTTCATCGGAGTCTAAGCTACTTTGAGAAACGGAACGCGTCGCTTCGGTTAAGGCTTCGGAGGCTTGCAATCTTTGGGTGAGTTTGTAACAGGCTTGGCAGCGTTCAAGGATGCGCTGTAATGCGGGTGCGTAGTTATTGAATTTGCGGCGATCGCTCTCAGTAAAGCCTTGCGTATCAATCCGTTCGGCAAGGGGGAGGGTGACGTTGGTGCAAGGGTTGAGTTTATTGACGAGTTGCACAAAGGCGAATACTTCTTCGCGATCGTTCAGCAAGGGTAAGGTGAGTTCGTTATAGGTTTTATATCCGGTTCGTTGGTCTTGTTCTTCGGCAACAATTTCAAACCAACCCTCAAAATAGGTGACAGGTAAGCTAACTGTTTTTTTATAGATGGTGACTCGACCGGCGGTAGAATTATTGGCTAAGATTTG
>JAAHGE010000716.1 GCA_010672635.1 Desertifilum sp. SIO1I2
CTTCTCGCAGCACTCTGTCTCTCCACCGCTCCACTGGGGATCGGGGACGCGTCGGCCCAGACCCCGCGGAAGGGAGGGAAGCTGGTCGTCGCGGTGCCGTCGGACGTCATCAGCTGGACAGCCTCAAAGTATCTTGTGTAGCCCGATTTTGCATCAAGGCAAATTACTGGGAATCTTATATCTGGAAAATAGTTTAATTAAAGGGGTGTTTACGAGCGATCGCGTCGAAATACTGAATTTAATTTGCGCTCAAGCTGCCATTTCTCTAGAAAATGCCCAACTTTATGAATCGGCTCAGGAATATGCTCAAAAGTTAGAGCAATCTTTTGTAGAATTGAGCGCTAGTCAGTCTCGCTTTCATAACTTGGTAGATAATGTTCCTGGTGTAGTATATCAATTCTTGATGTCGGCTGATGGCTCGATGTCAATGTCATACATTAGTAACGACTGTTACAACCTTTATGAAGTCACTGCCGAACAAGCGATCGCCAATGTGCAGATTCTTCTTGATTTAGTGCATCCAGAAGATGCGGCAAGTCACCAACAGTCGATTGCTGACTCAATACAAAATTTGACTCCTTGGCAATGGACAGGTCGAATTGTCACGCCTTCAGGAATTGTGAAGTGGATGCATGGGGAAGCTCGCATTCAAAAGCTTGTTGATGGCACTGTTTTGTGGGACGGCTTATTGTTAGATATTAGCGATCGCAAACGAGCAGAACAAGAACTACAACAAGCTCAATTACAAATTATTCAAAGTGAAAAAATGTCTGCGTTGGGTAATTTAATCGCTGGCATTGCCCATGAAATGAATAATCCATTGGGCTTTATTTCTGCTACTCTGCAACAAACTAAACCCAATTTAGCTGACCTGACTGAACATCTCAAACTCTATCAAGCAGCTTTTGAAAATCCTGGCGAGCAAATTCAAGACCATGCTGAAGAAGTTGACTTAGATTATCTGTTAGCGGACTTACCAAAAACAATCGATGCAATGGCTATGGCGTGCGACAGATTGAAAAATATTAGCACTAGCCTGCGGATATTTTCCCGTGCTGACAAAGATTATAAGGTTCAGTTTAATATACATGAAGGAATTGACAGTACAATTTTAATTCTCAAGCATCGCCTCAAAGCAAATGAACATCGTCCAGCCATTGAAGTCATTACTAACTATGGAGATTTACCTTTAGTGAACTGTTTTCCTGGACAATTAAATCAAGTATTTATGAATGTTATTGCTAATGCTATTGATGCGTTAGAAGAGATAAATATTGAAAAGAGTTTTGCAGAAATTCAAGCTTATTCTAATCGTATCATAATCACAACATCAATCATAGATCGCCAATTCGTAAGAATATCAATTGCTGATAATGGCAAAGGCATGAATGCAGAAGTCAAAGAAAAAATATTTGACCATTTATTTACTACCAAGGCGGTTGGTAAAGGGACTGGATTAGGATTAGCGATCGCTAAGTCTATAGTTGAATCAACCCACAGCGGCAAATTGAGTTGCAATTCTGTTCTCGGTCAGGGTACGGAATTTCTCATTGAAATTCCCGCCTCATAATTAGCTAGCCTGAGTTCGCCAGAAGGAATCCCTAAAAGCCTTGATTTTAAGTAGTCGAGCAAAAGTAAACGATAAGGAATGAATCAAGGCTTGATTTCCAAGGCTTAGTGCGAACTCAGGTTAGCTAGGTTTGGTAAACTTGATCGGAGATTTGGGCATAATCAATCTAGGAAGTTATCAGGATTTAGTAAGATGATGAGCGCTTTATTCACTCTGACTGAATATCGCATTACCGAACAAATCTACAATGGTTCGAGAACCGTAGTTTATCGAGGTTATCAACAGGATGGAAAACCAGTCGCGCTCAAACTGCTAAAAAATCCTTATCCCACCTTCTCTGAAATAGTCCAATTTCGCAATCAATATACCATTGCCAAAAACCTTAATTCACCTTTAATCGTCCAAACCTATAGCCTAGAACCTCACCAAAATGGCTATGCTTTGGTCATGGAAGATTTTGGCGGAATTTCTCTCAAGGAATGGAGAATTAGGGGAAATCTACAATCTCTACCAGAGTTTTTAGAGATCGCGATCGCACTGTGCGACACCTTAAATTTACTCTACCAAGAGCGGATTATTCACAAAGACATTAAACCTAGCAATATATTAATCAATCCCACCACCAAACAAGTTAAATTAATTGACCTTAGTATTGCATCTTTATTACCAAGAGAAACTCAAGCCCTCGTCAATCCTAATGTATTAGAAGGAACACTAGCTTATATATCCCCCGAACAAACAGGTAGAATGAATCGCGGGCTAGACTATCGCACAGACTTCTACTCACTTGGCGTAACTTTCTACGAATTACTCACGGGAAAGTTACCTTTTGCCTCCAACGACCCGATGGAGTTGATACATTCTCATATTGCCAAAATCGCACCATTAGTAGACGAAATTAATCCCGAGATTTCATCTGTACTATCAAAAATTGTCAGTAAATTGATGGCGAAGAATGCTGAAGACCGCTATCAAAGTGCATTAGGACTGAAGTTTGATTTAGAAAATTGTCTACATCAGTTACAAGTTTCGGGT
>JAAHGE010000717.1 GCA_010672635.1 Desertifilum sp. SIO1I2
CACCATCTCTCGAAGCAAGGAGGCATGGCGGCAGGTGTTGTCTCTTTCATGACCTAAGTTTTAACGTGAAATGCTTGTCATGCATGAATTATACCTTTATTAGCTTTCGATTTTCGTTTAAGTCCCACTATCAGCTTCTGCAACAGTTGCAAAAAGCAGGACATTCTCAAGCCTTATTACGACAAGGCAAACAACTTTATCAAAAACCGGCTGAGATTAGCGTCGCCGAGGTTCTAGCTAACCCAGAATTAGCGAGTCATAACCAGCGATTTCAAGAATATATTAACTGGAACCGAGAAACTTTAAAACAAGAATTAGGTTTAGGGGAAGAAGACATTATCGATTTACCGGCTTTGTTTGATAATGACGATGGACGAGCAGAGGCTTTTTTCCCCAATATGGTTAATCTTCTCGTCCTTAACCAACATCTAGCGATTCCCAAACCCTTCGGCCCCCAAATCGATCGGCAATGCCAATTTGAAGCCTATGTTGAAGGAGTTTTAGAGCCTCTAGGCTTAGTCTGCCACTTTATTGATGATTGGGACCCTTACTTTCGCGAAGGTGGGGAGATTCATTGCGGTACCAATACAAGCCGACAGCCCCCTAACCAAAAATGGTGGGAAATCGAACCCATATTTTTTAGCTAATTTGCCCGATCGGCTTAACGATACACTGTTGGGGTTTGGGCAACAAAATTTAGCGAAGGAATGCTCAAACTCAGCCACGGTTTAGCTAACCCAAGAGCTGCTAAAGGGCTTTCTCGCGGGATACTTAAGCCAGCATCAACCCAACCTGTTTTACCTTGAAACTCACCGTGAAACAAGAATAAAGAAGAATTGGCGCAACTCAACACTGGTAAATTCGCACTCAAAGGTAAACTAAAACTCACCGCAGAACTTTGGAGAGAACAAAGAATTTGACCCTCTTGGCGAACCGTGACGTGATTCATCCCTTCCCAGTGAAATTGGGCCAGTTCTTTGGGCAAATGCCAGATTTCCCGCCCGCCTGCCACAGAATCAGGATTATCCACATAAATATGAGAAATCCAGCCGCCCCACCGCCAGCCCGAACGCACAATAGCAGCAACTGCAATTAACTCGTTATATTCTAGGGTTGAACCCCTTTCGTAACGCGCCAGATAAATTCCGCCTAGGGTTTTACCCGGAAATAAACTCACAATTTCCAACTGGTGTGGAATCAAAGAACGCACCCGATCGAGATCGACTAAATGTACGGTTTGCAGACCAAAACCGCGCAATGTCCAAGGGGAAGGGGGATAAACCATCTAAAACATTAAAATACTGAGCAACACACACAAGAGTTCTGAGGCGACCGACTCCGCAGGCACGTCTATCCAGCAAAAAGGCTGACAATAGAGATTCCTTTCTCCATTATCAGCCTCGATCCTTAACGGTTATCTATCCCTGGGGGCAGATTCTTGAACTACTTGGTTTCAGAGAACTCAGCGTCAATCACATCGTCATCCGAACCGCCGCTAGAACTTGCGCCGCCACCGCCTGTGGGGCCTGCGCCGCCATCATCGCCAGGGGTGCCGCCACCGCCTTGCTGATAGATATTGGTGCTAATGCTGTAGAGGGCTTGTTGCAGTTCGGCAGTCAGAGACTTAATGCGATCGTCATCTTCTTGAGAAATGGCTTCGCGCAAGTCTTTAATCAAGCCTTCGACTTTCGTCTTATCTGCTGCGGGCACCTTATCGCCGAGTTCGCTAATTTGCTTCTCAGCTTGATACGTGAGGGCGTCTGCTTGGTTCTTGCGGTCGATTTTCTCGCGACGCGCTTTATCAGCTTCCGCATTACTTTCTGCTTCTCTGACCATCCGATCCACTTCATCGCCCGGTAGCGTCGAAGCACCCGTAATGCTGATCGATTGGACTTTACCCGTGCCTTTGTCCTTCGCGGTAACGTTCAGGATACCGTTGGCGTCGATATCGAAGGTGACTTCGATTTGAGGTACGCCGCGAGGGGCTGCGGGGATACCGTCTAGGCGGAAAGTTCCCAAGCTCTTGTTGTCGGTGGCCATTTCCCGTTCCCCTTGGAGAACGTGAATTTCGACATTGGTTTGACCGTCAACAGCAGTAGAGAAGACTTCCGATTTCTTGGTGGGGATGGTGGTGTTGCGCGGGATAATCTTGGTCATGACGCCACCGAGGGTTTCAACCCCTAAAGACAGCGGGGTGACATCTAACAGGAGGATATCTTTGACTTCGCCTGCAAGGACGCCCGCTTGAATTGCTGCACCAACAGCAACCACTTCATCGGGGTTAACGGTTTGGTTGGGTTCTTTGAGGATCTTGCGAACCAATTCTTGAACCGCAGGAATGCGGGTAGACCCCCCAACCATAACGACTTCATTGATGTCGTTTTTGGTGAGTTTGGCATCGCGCAGCGCATTTTCAACGGGGATGCGGCAACGTTCGATCAGATCGGAGCAAATATCTTCAAATTTGCCGCGAGTCAGTTGGGTATCGAGGTGTTTTGGCCCGTCTTGGGTTGCGGTAATGAAGGGCAGGTTGATTTCGGCTTGGGTGACGCTAGAAAGCTCAATCTTGGCTTTTTCTGCGGCTTCGGTTAAGCGTTGCAG
>JAAHGE010000718.1 GCA_010672635.1 Desertifilum sp. SIO1I2
GAATTTGATGTGATTGCAGGTTCGACCAATTTTATCGAGCAATTTCTCAACTGTGAGATAGAACAGGCGTTCTGTTGCTTTCTAAACTTTGTTAAGAATGAACCCATGCCAAAATATCTTAGAGAATACTTACAACTTATTCATCACCGCTTAAAAAATAGCTATCAAAGCGCAGAAGAAGGAAATGAATTCCTGATTACTCCGTAAGTGCGATCGCTGCTCTCTGATAGGATCGATTAAGGCACGAAACCCATGCTCACCAACCTTGCGGCGTGCTTGGGTAAAAAGAGTATCGAGGATATTGAAGTGCGCTTGCCTAAGATTAGGTAGCGCACAGTAATTTTTTACCTTAATTGAATTGGAAGATAAAAATGGCAATGAATCATCAAGCCTTTGTATTTGACCATAATGCTTTCATTAAAGAATTATCAAATATTTTAGAAAAGGCGCTTCGGACTAATGAAAGTCATGAGTTAATTGACTTTATAGATAAAAATATTTTGTCTCTAAAAGATCCGATTGAGGGAGAAGCTTTAGACTTCGATTGGAGAAAAATAATCCATACAGCAGACATAAGCCAATACGGTGATTTAGCTCTCACTAAGTATTATGATCCTAAGAGAAATATTGGAGTTGGATATGATTGGATGCTACTCAGTGATTTTATTTTAGAAAAATTTACTATAGACGATTCTCTTTTGTTAGGTATGCCTTTTGGTCTATCAGAAAACCATTTTAATCCAGGTCTAATGGGGTCATATTTTCAATCTCCAGAACAAGTACAATGGAATGCAGAAATTATCAAGACGTTATCAAAAGAACAACTTGAGTTACTCCCACAGATCGTTCTGCTCAAAAGAATGTTTTTAAAAGCTTTAGCTTTAAAGAAAGGGCTTTATATTACATTTTGACTTTAGCCCTCTTCTGCCATTTTCCGAGGGGTAGGGTGGGCAAGAATTAACCCACCCTATATAAAGACTAAGCTTTCAGCCAACGGGCCGCATCTTTGGCATGATAGGTGAGAATTAAGTCAGCCCCCGAACGCTTAAAGCTGGTTAGGGTTTCCATAACGACTCGTTCTTCATCAACCCAACCATTTAAAGCAGCCGCTTTCACCATTGAGTATTCACCCGAAACGTTATAGGCGGCTACCGGGAGATTGCTAGCTTGCTTCACCTGCCAGATGATATCCATGTAAGCTAAGGCAGGTTTTACCATCAGCATATCTGCGCCTTCAGCGATGTCTAACTCAATCTCCTTGAGGGCTTCGCGGCTGTTACCGGGGTCCATCTGGTAAGTTCTGCGATCGCCAAATTGGGGGGTAGAATCTGCTGCATCCCGGAATGGCCCATAATAAGCTGAGGCATATTTTGCCGCATAGGACATAATGGGCGTATCCTGGAACCCCGCTTCATCCAAGGCTTCGCGAATAGCTTGCACAAACCCATCCATCATCCCCGATGGTGCAATAATATCTGCTCCGGCTTGGGCTTGAGAAACGGCCGTTTTCTTCAATAATTCTAAGGTCGGGTCGTTTAACACTCTGCCCGTTAAATCCCCAACTTCCAAATAACCGCAATGTCCATGACTGGTATATTCGCACAGACAGGTATCGGCAACCACCACTAAATCGGGAACTGCTTCCTTCACCGCCGTGGCTGCTTTTTGGACGATGCCACAATCATGCCATGCCCCGGTTGCATCCTCATCCTTAGTATCGGGAATGCCAAACAGAATAATGGAGGGAATGCCTAAATCGTAAACTTCCTTGGCTTCCTCAACAATTTTATCGACAGAAAGCTGATAAACTCCCGGCATGGATTTGACTTCATTTGCAACGCCGCTACCGGGTACCGCAAATAATGGATAGATTAAATCGTGGGTTGTAACAACCGTCTCGCGAACCATACGACGCAGTTGGGGAGAGGTGCGAAGGCGGCGAGGGCGATGAGTTGGGAACATAGGACAATCGTGATTTGTTATAAGGACAGTGGCTACCCCAAGGCGTTTTTTTGACTCAGCCGTTGGGTGTCGTTGCGACAATCAAAATTTAGTGTAAAGCGATCGCAAACAAAGAAGCACCTGCTAGAGGTGCCTCTCAATGTTTCGTAACGATTAGAAATTAGGATGCAGACTCCGCCGCTACCGCATAGACGCTGACTTTCTTGCGAGTTCTGTCTTTGCGTTCAAAGGTGACAATACCATCAATGAGGGCAAACAAGGTGTCATCCTTGCCAATTCCTACATTATTACCGGGGTGAAACTTCGTTCCCCGTTGGCGAACCAGAATATTTCCAGCCCGCACGACTTGACCGCCGAACCGTTTAACGCCTAATCTCTGGGCATTAGAGTCGCGACCGTTACGCGTACTACCTGTACCTTTCTTATGAGCCATTGTCGAGTTCCCTCCAAAAGAATATAGCGCTAATCTTTATTCTGCCGCAGTTGCCGCTTCGGCGGATTCTGCGCTAGCTAAAACTGCTCCATTGAGATTAATCGAGTTAATCATCAAACGAGTCACTTCTTGGCGGTGTCCGCGTTTTTTGCGAGTTTTCTTTTTCGGCTTCATCTTGT
>JAAHGE010000719.1 GCA_010672635.1 Desertifilum sp. SIO1I2
TAGACCTCCGCTACACCTGGATTCACAACCCAATCCCAGGCTTTCGCATGGAAGATATGCTGGGCCATCACGATCGAGACTTTCTGTCGGCTAACGAAGCGGCAGAACTCACGCGGCTCAAGCAGCATACTTTGAGTCCAAGCCAGGGTCAATTAACCCAGAGAGAGATTTTTTCTGGGTTAACCTGCAAGTCATGCATCCTGTTGAGTGGAACTACAAGCTCATGCTTGGAGATTCCCAAGCATGAATGAAAAACAGTGCCAACCCGATGAGGTATTTGCCACGGGATTGAGGCATTGTTATAGCGATTAACGGACAAATACTTTGTACAGGAAAACAGGACGTTCCAGGCTTGATTGAAGACCGCTACAACCAGCCTCCCATTACTGATTGGCTATATTCTCTTCCATAAAAATGACAGACCGAACGAGCGAATAAATCTGCCGTAAGTGCGATCGCGCTTTTGAGTAGAACGCTGAGATTTCTATCTTTAGGAGAACTGAGAATGAACAAAATCGGTCAGTGAAGGCTTCAGTCTTTTTCCGAATTGCGATCGCCACTTAATCCCATAACTGTAGTTAAGCTTCCTGGAAAAATGTTGTAGTGTAAAATACAGATCAAAATTTCAATAACAGATGATTGAAAGGTCAAAATCAGCGATTAAACCCTTAGAATTCAAACTCTAACCCTCTCAAATAGAGAATCGACAGCAATCCCTAATCGGCTGGGAACAGATTAAGGATTGCTCGCTGGATTAACCCAAAAAGCGCTCGTAAAATAACGGCAATCTTACCATTCAGTCCGCTAGATCCTGCTGACTCAGAAACCCTAGAACCTAGTTGAGTGACAATCAAGATAGCGAGGGATGAAACCCAACACAACTCTGGCTGCTGTTGGGTTACGCTAACGCTAACTCAACCTACGCGACTCATGGGACTTTCGGCCGCGAGTGTCAATCAATCAGCCCTAGAACTCAACTTCACCGCAGTTCTTAAAATCTGTCCCGCCAAAATCGCGGCACCAAAACCATTATCAATATTCATCACGCCAATACCCGCCGCACAGGAATTTAACATCGTCAAAAGCGCCGCCAATCCCTGAAAGCTTGCCCCATAGCCAACACTCGTCGGGACAGCAATCACCGGACAATCCGCCAAACCGGCAACCACACTTGGTAAAGCCCCCTCCATCCCCGCCACAACAATCAACACATCAGCCGCATCAATGACATGGCGGTTATTCAACAACCGATGAATGCCAGCCACCCCAACATCCCAAAGGCGCTGCACCTGAAAGCCGCACAACTCCGCCGTCACCGCCGCTTCCTCAGCAACCGCCAAATCCGCAGTTCCCGCCGAGAGAATACCTATCGTCCCCGGATATTGCACCCCGGCAAAATCTGGATGAATGGCAGCACAAATCCGGGCTGAACGATAATACTGCACGTCAGGAATCTGAGCTTGCACCTGGGAATATACTTCCGGTTCTATTCGGGTTGCCATCACCACCAGATGGCGCTGTCGCATGGCTGATATGATTCCCGCAATTTGCTCTGGCGTCTTCCCCGGTCCCCAAATCACCTCTGGGAATCCCGTTCTCAGCGTCCGATGATGATCGACCCGCGCGAAATCCCCAACGGGTTCAAAATCAAAATACTTCAACTTCTCCAAGGCCCCATCCGGGCTAAGTTGTCCTTGGGCGACTAATTCTAGGAGGCTGCGTAACGCGTCAGGATGATTCACAACTTCTTAACAAACATCGAAGCAACATTTTCTAATTTAACGCGCTTTTTCCCGCTCGCTCGGTTGCCTGTTGGGGGTTTGATGGATAGGAATGGTAATGGTAAACTCAGTGCCTTTACCCAACTTCGACCAACAGGTCAGCGAACCTCGATGGCGTTCGACAATGGCTTGATAGCTGATGGACAGCCCTAACCCCGTCCCCTTTCCGACAGGCTTGGTGGTAAAAAAGGGGTTAAATAGACGAGCTTGCACGGCATCAGACATGCCAATCCCATTATCGGCGATCGCAATCTGGATCTGTTCTCGATCCGATTGAGTTGTCGTAATTTGAATGCAGGGAGGATGGATTTTAAGCGCATCTGGCGTCGATTGGCTCATCGCACTCTCTACAGCATCAATCGCATTAGCCAATAGGTTCATCAACACTTGATTGAGTTGACCAGCATAGCATTCAACCAGGGGAAGATTGCCATAGTTTTTGATGACACAGATGCCGGGATGGTCGGGTTTCGCTTTCAAACGATTCTGGAGAATCAACAGGGTGCTATCAATGCCCTCATGAATATCTACAGGCTTCATTTCCGCTTCGTCGAGTCGCGAGAAGTTTCGCAGCGATAGAACTATCTGGCGGATGCGTTCGGTTCCTACTCTCATGGAACTCAGGATTTTGGGGAGGTCTTCCTTCAGGAAATCTAAGTCGATTTCGTCGATTTTGGCCAGAATTTGCGGGTGGGGTTGGGGGGTATATTGCTCGTAGGTTTGTACGAGGTCGAGAAGATCGCTGGTATAGTCGCGGGCGTGGGAGAGATTGCCATAGATGAAGTTAACGGG
>JAAHGE010000072.1 GCA_010672635.1 Desertifilum sp. SIO1I2
TGATAATTTTCAGTTGGCAAAGTAACTCCTAGGGTATTTAAGACCGTTAAGCCCAATTCAATCGATTCTTTGTATTTTGCCAATAAAGTATATTGATTAATTTGCAGATAGTAGAATTCTGAACTATCAAAGCTTGATTTTGCTTGCTGGATAGATTGTTCGATTAATTCTTGCGATCGCTCAATATTTCCCACTAAATATTCAACTTCTGCAAGTTCCTTATATAGGTCGAGCGCCATTGCATAGCGTTCTTGCCAAATGTCTCCAGGAAAAATGTCTTTAGCGATATTTAAATAAGTTTCAGCAGCCTTATAAGCAGTGGCTTGTTTAGCTTGCTTGCCTGCTTTTAAGTTTAACTCTGCCAGTTCCCATTTTTCGCGATCGCTCTCCAGCAAAGCCCGCCCTTGATTGAGGCGATCGACCAAAGTAAACAAGTTTTTACCAACCGCAGGTTTACGAAGATTGGCTAACAATAACCGACCCAATTTTAGATGAATGACCTGCTGGCGATCGCCATCCATTAAAGCATAGGCAGCCTGTTGAACGCGGTCATGCTGAAATCGATATTTCTTGACCACCAAAGCCGATTCTAAAGGAATTTCAGAGTTACTAATTTCTAGGGAAGAATTCGGTTGAATTAAACCTAACTGCATCGCCAAAAAAAGATTTTCAAACATTTGAGGAGGCGACAGTTGTCCCACTTGAGCCAATTCCCCCAAATCGAAATCAGTACCAATACAAGCAGCCAGAGACAAAGCTTCTTGTGTCGCTTCTGGCAACTTCTTCAACTTATCAACCATCAAATCAACAACATTGTCAGTAATGCCCAATCTTTCAATCGCCTGAATTTGCCATTGCCAGCATTGGCGATCGCGATCGAAGACAAGTAACTGTTCTTGATAAATCGTTTTCAGAAACTCATTAATGAAAAAAGGATTGCCAGAAGTCTTTTTAAAAACCAATTCTGCCAGAGGTTTGACAGCTTCTCGATCTTGGTGCAACGCATCCGCCAGCAGTTGAGTAATTTCCTCAAGCTGCAAAGGCGTTAGAGTGAGCGTATTGACAATCGCCCCTTGCTCTTGGAGGCGATCGCGCATTTTAATTAAAGGATGATCGCCATCAACTTCGCGATCGCGGTAAGCACCAATACACATCAGATAGCCCAGATCGCGATCGCTCATCACCTCCAACAGCCTCAGCGTTGCCGAATCTGCCCATTGCAGATCGTCAAGGAAAATCGCCAACGGGTGCGCCTTCTGGCAAAACACCTGCAAGAAATTGAGAAAGACTGTATTAAATCGATTTCGCGTCTCTGTGGGTTCTAGAAGCTGCAAGGGAGGCTGAGAACCGACAATGAGTTCAATTTCGGGGATAACATCAATAATCGCCTGTCCGTTGACCCCAAACGCTGCTAACAGCCTCTCGCGCCACCGTGCCAACTCCGCATCGCTTTCCGTCAGCAATTGCTGTACCAGAGATCGAAACGCAGAGGCGATCGCGCTATAGGGAATATTGTGCTGAAACTGCTCAAACTTACCCGCAATAAAATATCCCCGTTGTTGGGTAATCGGCTTATAGAGTTCTTGCACCAGAACCGACTTGCCAATTCCCCCATAGCCAGCCACCAAAACCATCTCCGTCGATCTTCGCCCCGTGCGGTCTATAATTCTTTGGAAAGTGGAAAGTAACGTGGAAATTTCCAGCTCTCGCCCATACAATTTTTGAGGAATCGTCAAGCGATCGGAAACATCGTCACCGGCTAAGGGAAACTCCACAATCATCCCGCTTTGCTGAAACTGCTGCCAGCATTGTTCGAGATCCGCCTGAATACCCAACGCATCTTGATAGCGTTCCTCTGCGGTTTTTGCCAACAACTTCATCACAATCTTAGAGACAGCGATCGGCACCTCTGGATTAACGCGCTGGGGGGGAATGGGAGGCTTGGCAATATGACAGTGAACCAACTCCAGGCGATCGTCTGTAACAAACGGCGCTTTGCGAGTTAACAAGCAATATAACGTTGCCCCAAAGGAATAAAAATCCGTACTGCGATCGATAAAGCGATTCATTCTCCCGGTTTGTTCCGGCGACATATACTCCAAAGTCCCCTCTAGGAGGTTGGGATTTTTGAGCGTCGGGCTTTCGCGATTAAATTGAGTAGAAATGCCAAAATCAATAATCTTAACTTGTCCGGTTTGAGGATTGTAAACAATATTGGACGGATTAATATCTTTATGAATAATATTAGCTGCATGAATCTGCGCGATCGCCCCGCAAATCTTCACCGCCAAGGGCAAAACCTCCCCCAGCAAGAACGATCGAGACTGCAACCAAACTGAGAGCGATTCTCCCCCAAAATCCTCTAGAGCCATTGCTATTGTATTGCGATTGGGAAATAGGTCATAAGCCTTAATTGCCCCATCCACATCCAAAGCACGAGTAATTTGATACTCCCGCTTATAGCGCGCGATTTCCACAGGACTCGGATACTCTGCTTTCAAGATTTTGAGAACAACGAGTCGATCGTTCAAAGTATCAACAGCCCGATAAACTAAAGAACTGTCGCTTTCATAAATTTTGGCAAGAATCCGATAGCGATCCATCTTATTTCCCCTCTTGGGTTAATTCTGACACTTCCCCCGCAAAGTCTCTAGTTGAGGATGTTGGGTTTCACTGCGTTCTACACAACCTACCACTCATATTTTCACGCCCGGTAAATGGTAGGTTGGGTCAATGACCCAACATCCCCCACGAAGCCTCTAGGATTGTTGAGGATGTTGGGTTTCACTGCGTTCTACCCAACCTACGGGGTGAGACGATAAAAACGCTTTGGGTTATCCCAAACAATTTTATGGATGATTTCTGGGGAAAGTTGGGTTTCTAGAGCAACCACTTCCGCGACTCCATTGGGTCTATGATCCATGTGAGGATAGTCTGAACCAAAGATTAGATTATCTGCGCCGATCGCATCGATGAATTGAGCTAAATAAGGCTCATGCGGTTCCATTGCAACAAAGCACTGGCGGCGAAAATATTCCGAAGGCTTCAGCTTGACGCGATCGCCAACTTCCCAGCGCAGATCCTCATATTCGCGATCGAGTCGCCACAGCCAGTAAGGAATCCAACCGCATCCCGATTCTAGCAACCCGACTTTGAGCTGAGGATGGCGCTCTAAAACGCCTCCTTCAATTAAAGCCAGCAATGCCATCATCTGTTCCATCGGATGCGAACAAGCATGGAGTGCAAAACGGGTTTCAAAGCGATCGCTTCCCGCAGTTGGCGAACGGCTATGCGTCCCTTCGTGCAAGCTGACAGAAATTTCCAAGGCTTCGCACGCACTCCAAAACGGTTCGTAAGCGCGATCGCTCAAAATTCGCCCTTTCACTGGATTTGGTCGTAAAAATACGGCTTTCCAACCCCAATCAGCAATGCGTTCTAACTCTGGTACCATCTCCTCTGGTGCGTGGGGATTCACCACCCCCACCCCGCGCAAGATTTGTGGGTTGTAGCTGCAAAAATCCCGCAGCCAGTTATTATAAGCCCGTACATAGGCCCCGGCGAGTTGCGGCGCGATCGCATCCATACCAATCACCCAAGAAAAATAGGTGGGATAGATAAAAGCAATATCAACCCCCATTTGGGACATCGCTTGCACCTGAGATTCCGCATCAAACTGATTCAACCACGATCGCGGATGAGATGCGATCGCCTGTTGTCCGGCTTCGTGGCGCAGGCGTTCGGAATGGGGATTAACAATCGATTCTCCTTTAATCTTGAGATCCGCAGATAAAGCAAAACCTCGAAACGCAGGTTCGAGATACTGCAACCACATCGGGTGCGGTTCGTAAACATGAGAATCAGCATCGATAATTTGATAACCGTTGAGCATGGGGAGATGGGGAGATGGGGAGATGGGGAGATGGGGAGATGGGGGGATGGGGAGATGAGAAATAGGGGTTACTTGATGACCCACTTAGCAGAGTTGTGAATTAAACTGACGAGCATCCCCAGAATAGAGTTGTACTTGGCATAAAGTTGGCGTCCTGTTTCTACCTCTAGATAGTTACACTTAACGGCAAACTCTATCCAGGTTTGTGTCTCGGCTGCTTCTGCTTCCGCATCGCTGAGTTTCGCAATAAAAGCAGCTTGATAGCGACGTTTGCGCCAGGATTCAGCCAAGTTAGCACAGACTGAACGGGAAGAACGACGAATTTGATCGGTTAGGGAGTATCTCTCTTCAATCGGAAATGTTTGGGATAGCTCAAAAATTTCCATAGCAGCATCAAAAGCCATCTGATACACTTCCAAATTCCGATGACTCTTAATTCCCTCTCTCGTCTCTCTACCTCTATCCTCCCTACTCATCATTCTCTCTACTTCCTATTTATTCTTCCTACTCATTTCCTAACTCCTATAATCCCCCCACCTCCCCATCCTCCCATCCCCCCATCCTCCTCAAAGCCAAAGGGGTACTGGATTCAACATCTCTTCCGCGATCGCCTTTTCTAGCCATCCCAGTTGCACCGGAACTTCGTATAATCGTCCGGGGGCGAGGCGTTTCCAGAAGTGGCGCATTCCGGGAATGATGACTTTAACGACTCTTAAGCCAATGTCAGGACGGGTTTGATCGAGAACGAGCATTTCCATGCCTTTTTGCTCGACAATGTGCTGACAGCGTTTGAGATCCTCTAGCAAATCGGAAGTCGGGGTATAGGGATAGTCGCAAGCACGTTTAACTGGGAGTTGTGCGGAGGGGGTTAAGTAGGGTTGGTTGGCGACTGTGGCGGTTTTCCACCAGTGGATGACAGGCGGATCGGCGGAAGTGGCGTATTGCGTGGAACCATCGGCGTTAGCATTTAAAACGGGGGGAAGCAGTTGATTGACTTCGGTTAGCGCTCTTTGGATGGCTAATTTGGGATCGAAATGGCTGCCAAAACCGAGGATGATATCTTCAATTTCGCGATCGCACCGACGGCTAATGGCTGCAAAGGTTGGAATTTGCAAATCGCTGGTGATGTCGAGAACCCAAAGCTGGCGATGAATGGAGCGATAATACTCGATTAAATCTTGAAAATACGGTTCTGCAAAGCTGGCTAAATCTACCCCAGGTCGAGAAATGCGGTTATACCACCACAGCGCCACGCTATCTCGCTCGACCAATTCCATAAAGCCTTGTAAGATAGCCTCTTCTAGGGTATTTCCAGCCGCACAGCCGTTGGTATCGGCCCAACAATCGGCTGGGGACGGTTGCGGATAGCCAAAATAACAATAGGCTGTTGGCAGATATTTAAAGGTTTGGTGGGTGAAAGACCAAACGGGCGTCCATTCAATGTCTCGCGTTTCATCAAAGGGTGCAGGAACGCGCTGAAAAACGCTCTGACATTGGGCGTTCCATTCCAGTCGGGTGGCGTATTGTTGCTCGCTAAAGTTTAAGCAGTGGTTGGGATGAATGGCTTGTTCTCCCAACTGTTGGTAGCTGCTTTGAATTCGCAATTCATCGCCTTGAAAAACGCCGGAGTAACGTTCGATGGCTTCGCAGAAGGCGCTGGCTTTGGCTTGTGCTTCTGTTCTCCCTTTTCCGGCGCTTCTTCCGCCAATATTCTGTTGCAATAACCGGAATTCATCAAACACGGAGGCGAAATGATGTTTAGCGAAATAGGTGGGCGTTAAACCGTGAGTATTGCCAGACAGTTTCCCTAATTCGCGGACAATACCGGTAATGGGGCTAATGTGATATTGATAGCGCTCTAAGGTTTCTTCTGGGGAAACGCCGCGATGTCCCCCATCGGTTATAAACTTTTTGGGGCGGCTTCCCAAAATCAGGGGTAAAGGCTGACGGTGTTCGGGTTTGAGAATGCCACAACAGGGACATTGGGGGCGTTTGATTAAGGGATGCTTGCGGGTTTCTAAGGTGAAGGGGTGATATTCAAGCAACACCCCTTGCAAGGCTTGAGGGCTTTTTTGGATCATCCATTTCAGAACCTCGGTTGCGGCGATCGCGAAAGCGGTTTGTTGAGTAGAAGGCAATTTCATTAAAGGGGGCATTGGGGAAGCGATCGCGCTCTGCCGTTTTTGGATAAACTGTGCGAGGGGTTGGTTGCCTTGCAGACGTTGCGCTAAACATTGCCAGCAACCTGTTTCTGGGGTTTGGAAGATGGGACCGATCCACAGGGAGGTTCCCAGGGGTTTCACCAACATCCAAGGGCGCGATCGCCTCTGGTTTTTCAGGTTAATCTCGTTTAATTCAGCCCGCAGGTAGTCATCGGTTACGATAATCTCAAAATCTCCGTCCTCACCGACCTGAATTTGTAACGATTGCAACATCTCAATCAGTCCCGAAGCGGATGCGTTCCCCAAGGCTTTGATGCTGACTGCGGTACTTTGCAGCCGAGCATTGGCGACTTGAGGATCGACCTTGAGAATCTCGCTGAATAGGGATAAATTGGCAGATAATGGGGTTTCGCTTTCCATCAAATAGCCCTGCTTTTCCAACTCCATCAGGGCATAATAAACATAGGGTGCGCTTAGGCGTTCCTGAAGCTGCTCCACGACTTCATCTGTGGTGCGAGTTCCATCAAGTAGGGGACACAGATCCTGATAAATGCGATCGCTTAAAACCACTGCACCCCGTTCGGATAAAAGAAAGACCCCCTCATCCTCCACAACCTCAATCTGAAATTGAGTCTTAAACCTAGGTTTTCTGAGCATCATTGAGCTTATTCTCGATCTGTCGCTAGTCGGCTGGAGAGAACGCCAGGGAAACCCAACCCACTAGAATGACTGTTTATGGCGTCCTCAAATTTTGGATCATAAGCAAATCTTTGAGCAACCATCAAAAATTAAAGAGAAAAAAGCGATCGGCGCGATCGCTTTCAATGCTAATTTC
This sequence comes from Desertifilum sp. SIO1I2, assembly GCA_010672635.1. GTDB lineage: Bacteria > Cyanobacteriota > Cyanobacteriia > Cyanobacteriales > Desertifilaceae > Desertifilum. The sequence goes on from JAAHGE010000072.1 coordinate 6,887, forward strand.
TATAGAAAGAGATTCATCGATCTCCATCTAACCATTGATAAATATCAATGGTTGCTATTATTCATCTCCACCCATTTAATCCTTCAACTCAGACGCATTAAGAGGTATTGCCTGTGATTTGCCTTGAACCCAATGTGCTATCAATTGGGATGACATTAATCTCGCCAGTACAACCCTTCTTATTAGCAACCGCAGCGCCAGAAAATGCCCCCATCGTTTTATCGGGCGTATTGCTCAGTTTAGTGATTATTTACCTCGCCAGTAAAGTTGGGGGCGAAATCTCCAAAGCCCTAGATTTTCCACCCGTTTTAGGCGAACTGATTAGCGGCGTTCTCGTTGGGGCTTCCGCGCTACACTTGTTAGTCTTTCCCGAAAGCGGCGCGATCGCCAGCGACTCTTTACTGATGCCCATTCTGCAATGGGTAGGCGGCTTAACCCCGGAAGGAGTAACAGAGGTTTTTGAGTCTCAAAGCGAAATCATCTCGTTACTAGCCGAACTCGGCGTGATTATTTTGCTATTTGAAATTGGCTTAGAGTCGGATCTGCGCGAGTTGCAAAAAGTGGGTTCTCAAGCTGCAATTGTCGCCTGCGTTGGGGTAGCAGCCCCCTTTGCAGCCGGTACTGCTGGTTTAATGTTGTTATTTCATGTCCCCGCTATTCCCGCTATTTTTGCTGGGGCAGCATTAACGGCAACTAGCATCGGCATTACCTCAAAGGTGCTGTCAGAATTAGGTCAGTTGAAATCGCGCGAAGGACAGATTATTGTTGGGGCCGCCGTCATTGATGACGTTTTGGGTATCATCGTCTTAGCCGTCGTTGCGAGTTTGGCGAAAACCGGCGAAGTTGACGTGATGAATGTCATTTACCTAATCATCAGCGCCACCGGCTTTCTGTTGGGTGCAATCCTGTTTGGCAAGTTTTTCAATAATGCGTTTGTGGCGATCGCCGATAAGCTTCAAACCCGTGGGAAACTGGTCATTCCTGCCCTCAGCTTTGCCTTTTTGATGGCTTTCTTTGCCAATGCGATCCACCTCGAAGCGATTTTAGGCGCATTTGCGGCGGGCTTAGTCTTAGATGAAACCGATCGTCGTAAGGAACTCGATGGGCAAATTATCCCCATTGCCGATATTTTAGTGCCGATCTTCTTTGTAACCGTAGGGGCAAAAGTTGATTTAGGCGTTCTCAACCCAGCAATTCCCGAAAATCGGGAAGGTTTAGCGATCGCTGCCTTTTTGATTGTGGTCGCCATTATTGGTAAAGTCGTTACGGGCTGGTCTGTCTTCGGACAAGCCGGAATCAACCGTCTCGCCATTGGAGTTGGGATGATTCCCCGTGGTGAAGTCGGCTTAGTCTTCGCAGGCATTGGTTCAGCCAGCGGCGTCCTCAGCAAACCCCTAGAAGCCGCTATCATTGCAATGGTGATTCTCACCACATTCCTGGCACCGCCCTTCTTGCGCTTGGCGTTCGGGGAATCTTCAGAACTTGCAGAACAACCCGCTTTAGAAACAGAACCCCAAACCCTACCCTAGGAAAAAGGAGCGATCGCCCTTTCCTTCCAATACTCAAATCCCCCAAACTGAATGGCTTGGGGGATTTTCACGTTAGCGGCTGAGTTGTTCTTGTAGATCGGGCTGGTAGCGGATATTAGCTTGTTTGAGGCGGTTTAAGGCTTCTTGGAGGCGATCGCACTCTGCAATTAAACTCACGCGCACGTAGCCTTCTCCAGCAACGCCAAAGGCATTTCCGGGGGTGAATACCACCCCAGTCTTTTGCAGCACATCCAGGGCAAAATCAGTTGAACCCATCCCTACGGGACAAGGTACCCATAGATACATGGTTGCCTTGGTTTTTGGTACCGTCCATCCCAATTCGGCAAAACCGTTGATTAAGAAATCTCGCCGGGTGCGGTAGCGGTCTTGCACGTCTTTGAGATAATGGTCGGGGAGTTGCAACGCGGTTTCGGCTGCGGCTTGTAAGGCGGCAAAAATCCCGTAATCTAGGTTAGTTTTCAGCGTTCGCAAGCCTTGAATAATATGGCGATTTCCCACTACAAACCCGACGCGCCAACCCGCCATGTTATAGGTTTTAGACATGGTGTGAAATTCCACGCCAATCTCTTTCGCGCCCGGAATTTCGAGCAAGCTGGTGGGTTTATAGCCATCAAAGGCTAATTCAGCATAGGCTTGGTCATGAACTAGCAAGATATCGTAGCGACGGGCAAACGCCACAATCTCTTCAAAGAATTCCCTGGGCGCAGTGGCTCCCGTGGGGTTGCTAGGATAGTTGAAATAGAGAACCTTCGCTTTACGCGCCACTTCATCGGGAATGGCCCCTAGGTCAATCAGCCAGTCGTTCTCCGGCTTCAGGATCATCGGGTGTACTACCCCCCCGGCGATCGCAGGCCCGCGAAAATGGGCCGGATAGGCGGGAGTGGGGACTAAAACAATATCGCCTGGATTAATATACGCTAGCGCTAGGTGCGTTAACCCTTCTTTTGAACCGAGTAACGGTAAAGCTTCGCTATCTGGATCGAGACTCACCCCGTAGCGGCGATGGTACCATTGGGTAATGGCGCGGCGAAAATTGGCAGTCCCTTCAAAGGGCGGATAGCCGTGGTTTGCCGGATTTTGTAAGGCTGCGATCGCCGACTCGACCACAGGTTGCGGCGTGGGGCCGTCGGGGTTGCCCATCCCTAGGTCAATTAAGTCTAACCCTTGTTCTCGCGCTCGTGCTTTGAGTTCGTCGAGGCGAGCAAATACGTAGGGGGGAAGCGATCGCAAGCGGTCAGCAGGGTGAATCCAATCTAGGGTCATTTATTCTTTAGTCCTTTGTCCTTAGCCATCTGTCCTTTGTCTGCGGTTATTCGCGGGGTTGCTGACGACGAATGACTCATGACAAATGACGAGGTTGATACCATCGCAGCCATTAATTGTTCAGGTACAACCTTAAATGGTAGCCGATGAATGTCCGAGTTTGTAGCACAGGCAACTTCGGCGGCGTGGCGTAGCTCGGCTAAGGTAATCTGGGCTAAACCTAACTCTTCGAGGGTTTTGGGCAAGCCAATTTCGTCATAAAACTTTAGAAGCTGTTGGCGAGCCGTTACAGCCAGTTGGTTGCCTTGTACCATTTCTTCTAGGCGCAGTTGCACGAGGATGCCGTAGGCGACTTTTTCGCCATGCAAGGCATCGTGGGCGGCCGGCAGGTGAGTTAAGCCATTATGGACGGCGTGGGCGGCTACGGTTCGACATTGCGCCCCGCCAATGCCGCCAATAACGCCTGCAAGGAGAACGCTGGCATCGACGACTTGCTGCCAAGCGTCCCCGCCGGGATTTTTGAGGGCTTCAGCGGATTTTTGAAACAGGATATCGCGGAGAACTCTTGCCTGTTGGACGGCGGCTACAATTAAGGTCTGGTCGGAATGGCCGCTGCTGACGGAGGCTTCGTACCATTTGGCGATCGCATCTCCAATTCCTGCGACTAGGGTTCGTTGCGAAGCCGTCGCGACGAGATCGTAATCGAGAATCAATAAATCTGGACAGCGGTCTAAGCTGACATCGTACAGAAAGGCCCCTGCATCAGAATAGACGTTAGATAAAGCCGTCCAAGCGGCACAGGTAGCGGCAGAGGTGGGAATGGTGACAATCGGGAATTGACATTGATGGGCGATCAGTTTCGCCGTATCGAGTGCCTTTCCGCCCCCCACGCCAATTATGAAATCGGCGCGATGCTGGCGGGCGGTTTCTCGCAGGGCGGCTAGCGAAGCCTCGCTACAATCGGGGCTGTAGGAGGCTTGAGCAAATTCAAGTTGTTTTTCGGCTAAAGTGGCGTGCAGGCGGCTTGCTACGGCTTCTAGGGTCTGATGGCCGCCAATAATCAGGGGACGCTTGCCCAATTGGGCGATCGCGCTACTGGCTTGTTCAATCGCCTGTTGAGCGCGTACCACTCTGGCAGGCGCAACGCATAAACTGATTAACGAACTCGATGCTTGGGCTACATTACTCACGTTGAGATTGTCCTGATTCCTCTAAATTTACCCCGGCAATTTGGCGGGCTAGGGCTAATTTTTCTGAGTCGATGTGGATATCTAAGGTATCATCTTCTCGATTAAACAGCGATCGCTTCACCTGAGCAAAATAAATCGGTCGCGTTACCGTCGAATCGGGATGCACTAAGCTTCTGGCGCGGATGCTGAGTTGGGTATCGCCCCGTCCTACGCGTCCCGGCGAGTATAAATCGCTGGCCGCTTGTTTTAGGGTGGCTGTCAGTTGGTCGTCTGTCACCTCTGGGGGAAGGGCGATGACGGCTTGGGGTCCCCCGTTATCAAACACCACAGAATAGTGGATCGATCCAGGAATTTGGGTGCGGGTAAACGGCACTAAGCCTAACGCAAATAAGCCTGCTGTGAGAACGCCCATGAAGCCAGTTACTCCAACCAGGCGAAACCGAATTCCCCACTGAAAGAAAAAGCCAATGGCCGCGATCGCAGCACTGGCTACTGTAGCAATACCCGCCCATTTAGCGGCAACGATAAAATCAAGAGTTGTTGACATCATTTGAGTGCGGTTCCCATCAATCGCGATCGAAAGTCCAAGATCCTCTATTGTGCAGGTTGGGGGCGAAACCTATCAAGCCATTATTCCGCTTCGCTTTCAGTGCTGACAAATCCTGATTCCGGTTGATTGGCTGCTTCTAAAGCGGCTTTGAGGGTATGCCAAGTGAGATTAGCACATTTAATTCTGACCGGAAACTGGGAAACCCCTTGCATAACGTTGAGTTTGCGAAGTTCTTTGGGAAACTCGGTTTCGCCTTTCATCATGGTTTGGAATTTTTCCACCATTGCTAGGGCTTCGCCTACGGGTTTGCCAATACAGGCATCTGCCATTAAGTCTGCTGAAGCGATCGCGATCGCGCAACCTTCCCCTTCAAACTTGACATCCTCAATGCGATCGCCTGCATCGTTCAGTTGCAGGGTTAACTCAATCGTATCGCCGCAGGAGGGATTGTGTCCCCGCTGGGTGCGGTGAACGGGGTTAGTTGTTCCCCGATGTCTGGGCTTTTTATAATGCTCCAGAATCACTTGTTGATAGAGATCGCGTAGATTGCCCAAAGCCATAGTGATTACTCAAATCGTTTTCAAAAAAGGGATGAGCTAACTCAGTCTAATAGGAGTAGAGTAGCAAAACTCGCCCAATCCAGCTTGAGCTAAATACCGCTTGTTCTCGCCTATCGTTGGCGATCGCTGAAATTAACATTGACAACTGGGGAATTGCCCTCTAGTCTAATGGGCAACGCTGAAAAATAGCGGTTCGGAAACCTGGATCGCCAGGAGCGAATTTCCGATCCGTTTGTCCAAATCGCCCCTTGCTCTCGTTAGAATAATCCATAGACTTGCTCAATACGTCTGCTTTAACCCCTCCCTTTGTAAAGCACGCCGATTGTAAAATAATGCGCGATATGCCTAGGGACCGTTCTGCGAATGTGCCTTTAAGGATTGAAGAAATTTTACTCACTCCCTCCATTTTTACCCCTTGCCTGATGCCCGCATCCTTGCTGCGACGATTATTCCGGCGATTTTGGGAACTTGACCCTGCTCGATTTAGTCAATTTACCCATTTTTGCGATCGCCAGAGCGCTTTTTCTGACCCTATTCACGGTAAACTGTCTGATCAAATTAGCCGAGGGCTGTATAAAAGCAGTTACCCTCTTGACTCATGCCAAAATATTGCCCAGATATGAGAGTTTATGGTCAACCTGGGAACACTGGCTATAAGGGGCCACCCAAGCATTCAATTTAATAGCTGCCTGTAGAGGGTGAATACCGATTCACCAAAGAAGCAATTGATTCAGTTACCTGCTAGGAGAAGACACCCATGTTACACCGCAAGATTTATCAACTCTGTTGTGAAGGTCGAGATGTCTGGATTTTCTTGCGGGATCAGCAACGCTGGATCGAACGGGGTCGTATCCTCGACATAGAGGGAGATTTAGTGACGATCCGTTATGAAACTGGGCATGGCATGCATCGCGACTGGTTCGTGCCCTGGGGCGAAG
>JAAHGE010000720.1 GCA_010672635.1 Desertifilum sp. SIO1I2
TCATTACCTCCACAGTTTTGCAATTTGAGTATCGCGATCGCCAAATTAACCTACTCGATACTCCCGGACACCAAGACTTCAGTGAAGATACTTATCGTACCCTAGCTGCTGCTGACAATGCCGTCATGCTAGAAGATGCAGCCAAGGGGTTAGAACCGCAAACCCGCAAGCTGTTTGAAGTTTGCCGGATGCGCCAAATTCCCATCTTCACCTTTTTTAATAAACTCGATCGTCCTAGCCGTACTCCTTTAGAACTGCTCGATGAAATTGAGCAAGAATTAGGACTGCAAACCTACGCCGTCAACTGGCCGATCGGCATGGGAGACTACTTTAAAGGCGTATTCGATCGACGCACCCAAAAAATTCACCTATTTGAACGGACAGAACACGGTAAAAAAGCAGCAAAAGATACAGCCATCAGCCTAGGAGATCCGCGCATTGAGGAACTTTTAGACAAAGACTTGTACTATCAACTCAAAGAGGATCTCGAAGTTCTTGAAGGCGTTGGCCCGGAATTTGACTTAGAACTGATTCATCAAGGCAAAATGACCCCTGTCTTTTTTGGTAGCGCCATGACTAACTTTGGGGTGCAACTATTTCTTGATGCCTTTTTAGAATATGCCCTTAAACCTGGAGAACGGAAAAGCAGCGCCGGAAGCTTAAAACCGTCTTATCCCGAATTTACGGGGTTCGTCTTCAAGCTGCAAGCCAATATGGACCCGAAACATCGCGATCGCGTTGCCTTCGTGCGCGTCTGTACGGGAAAATTTGAAAAGGACATGACCGTCAACCATGCCAGAACCGGCAAAAATGTCCGTCTCTCGCGTCCGCAAAAACTCTTTGCTCAAGATCGAGATGTGGTAGATATTGCCTATCCTGGGGATGTGATTGGTTTAAATAACCCTGGCGTATTCGCGATTGGCGATACAATCTACACCGGACAAAAAGTAGAGTACGAAGGTATTCCTTGCTTCTCTCCCGAACTGTTTGCTTACCTGAGAAATCCCAACCCTTCTAAATTTAAGCAATTCCACAAAGGCGTCTCCGAATTGCGCGAAGAAGGTGCCGTTCAAATTATGTACTCAGCCGACGAAGCCAAGCGCGATCCCATTCTCGCTGCTGTTGGACAACTGCAATTTGAAGTTGTGCAGTTCCGCCTGCTGAACGAGTACAATGTCGAAACCCATATCGAAATGCTGCCCTATTCTGTCGCGCGTTGGGTGTTAGGAGGCTGGGAAGCCTTAGAAAAAGTCGGACGCCTCTTTAACTCCGTCACCGTTAAGGATAATTGGGGAAGACCCGTTTTACTGTTTAAGAACGAGTGGAATTTGCAACAGGTACAAAGCGATCATCCTGACTTAAAGCTCAGCGCGATCGCGCCTCTCGGTTCTAGCCTCTAAAGCAAGCTGTGAAAACCGATACCCTGTTTTATACTCTCTTCCAAGAATTTCCCAGGATTTTCTTCGAGTTAATCGGACGTTTACCGGAAGATAGCGATCGCTATGACTTCACTTCTGTAGAAGTCAAACAACTCGCGTTCCGCTTAGATGGTTTGTTTCTTCCCAAACCCACTCAGCAAAATCAACCGTTCTATCTAGTTGAGGTTCAGTTCCAGCCAGACGATAATTTCTACTATCGCCTGTTTGCCGAACTGTTCCTCTACCTGAGACAATATCAGCCTCCTCATCCCTGGCGCATTGTGACGATTTATCCCTCTCGCAGTGTGGAACGCGCACAGGACTTGCAGTTTGAGGAAATTTTATCCTTAAATCGAGTGACGCGCATTTATCTCGATGAATTAGGAGAGGCGGCGGAAAACTCCCTCGGCGTAGGTGTTGTTAAGCTAGTGGTTGAGGCTGAGGCAATGGCGGGAACGCTAGCAAGACGATTAATTGCTGAAGCTAGACAGCAGCTTGTGGATACAGCAACTCAGCGTAACTTGATCGATTTCATCGAAACCATCATTGTTTATAAACTTCCCCAAAAGTCCCGCGAGGAGATTGAGGAAATGTTAGGACTCAACGAGTTAAAGCAAACGAAAGTCTATCAAGAAGCTTTTAGCGAAGGAAAACAAGAGGGTAAGGAGGAAGGCAGACAAGAAGGCAGACAGGAAGGCAGACAGGAAGGCAGACAGGAAGCCAAACTTAGTTTAATTCCCCGGCTGGTGTCTCTTGGGATGGAAGTAGAAGCGATCGCACAATTGCTAGAACTGCCCTTAGAAACCGTGCAAACCGCAATTCAAGCAACCGACAGCCCTTAGAAAAAGCGCCGCCATTTCTGACCCAGGAGAGCTATCTTAGGAGTTGTCCTGAGTTGGTTGAACGCGAGTATGGCATCTACCCCGGAAAACTCCGAACTCTCGTCGGGTTTAGCTGCCCTGAAACAAAAAGACTATCAAAGTGCGATCGCGCATTTAGAACAAGTTTGTCAGTTAGAACTCGATCTAAGCCGGGTTGAACGCGCTCAAATCGGTCTAGTCACCGCCTATGCTCAAGTAGGAGATCGGGAAAAAGCGATCGCGATCGCCCAAACGCTTATCCACAGCAGAAATCCGCGTTCAGCAACTTGGGAGA
>JAAHGE010000721.1 GCA_010672635.1 Desertifilum sp. SIO1I2
TCAGCGAAGCGTTTGAACAATGCTGGCAGACGATTACCTCTCCCCAGTCAGGAGACTGCTTTTTAGATGGCACGAACGAAACCATTACCGAACTGCTTAAGCCCGAATGGGAACTAGTGGTATGCAGTCGGTGTACCCTCCCCATCCCCTCGCGGATGGTAGGAATGCCACCTGAAAGCTGTCCCTGTAGCGACTTGCCAAGCTGGCCGAATCATGAAGTTCCTTTACCGCGATCGGCTGTTGATAACCAAACGCAACTCAGCCAAATTCGCGATCGCTTAGTGTTTCGTCTCAAAACCGGACAAGCTGAGGAAGAAACGCAACCCGCTTGCCCGATTGGAGAAATTCCCTTATGTGGTTGTCCAGAGGCTGTTGTGTCAGACGATGCCAATGACTCCCTACCCAAAGAACACCGCCCCACAAAACCAGCCCAAGCCTACCCCAGTTGGGATAAAGCAATTCAAAAGTAGCTTGGGCATCGGTGAGTCTAGGAAGTCGCGCGAATTTCGTTGAGTTTGTTTTTCACCTTTTGGATATCTTGCCACATCAACCATTTAGGGCTGCCGGTTTCTCGCGAAGGGTTACGCAGGAGATAAGCCGGGTGAAAAATCGGCATACATAAGCGTCCTTCCCATTCCATCCATTCGCCGCGAATTTTACTAATCCCGCGTTTTTCGCCCAGCAAACCTTGCAGGGAGGTTGCCCCAGTTAATAGGATAATTTTGGGGTCTACCAGACGAATTTGTTCGAGCAGGTAGGGTTTGCAAGCAGCAATTTCGGCGGCGGTGGGTTTGCGGTTTTCCGGAGGACGACACTTCACAATGTTGCAGATATAGACATCGCGACGGGTATCGAGTTCGACGGAGGCGAGAATCTTTTCTAGAAGTTGACCGGATTTGCCCACAAAGGGTAAACCCTGTTCGTCTTCATTTTGTCCGGGTCCTTCGCCGATAATCATGATCGGCGCTTGGGGGTTTCCCCGTTCGACAACAGCGTGGGTGCGGGTGTTGCCTAAGCCGCACCGAAAACAGCGATCGCAGTGGGGAAACAGTTCTTGGGTACTTTGATAAGTTCCAGGCGGGATGGGAATTTTGGCACTTGTGGGAATCAGTTCGGGTTGAAATCCCGGTGCAGATGCCGGTTCGCTAAACGAAACCGGATCGAATAAGTTCAGTTGCTCGTCGCTGGCCATGAGGATCTACATAGATGACAATTGCTCGATTCTTGAGAGAATCGCTTCGCGTATTGAGGTTTCTCAATAGGCGCGGGGATTGAATGTGAGCAAGGCTTGCGGTTGAAATTTTAACATTCCCTTGATTTCCGGGGATTTCGTTCAAAATCAGCCAATATGGAAATCAAGACTAGGCGAATTCTATTTTAAGCAATCATGTCATCTGGCGTTCTCTTTCGCGATCGCGCTGAAGCGGGTCAACAACTCGCGAGTGTCATTGCAAGTGTCATTGCAGCCGAATTTCCCCCCAATACCGAGCAAGCTTTACCCATTGTCTATGCTTTGCCCAGGGGGGGTTTGCCGATTGCCGAGCCGATTGCTCAACAGTTACGCTGTCCCTTAAGCGCGATCGTGGCTAAAAAAATTACGCGACCCAAAAACCCAGAATTAGCGATCGGTGCAGTGACGGCGGATGGTCAAGTGCTTTGGGCAGGTCGGAAACTGGCTCATCTTTTAAGTCGCATGACGCCCCATCGCTTAACTCTGCGCGATCTCTGGCGGCTGAAGGCGCAAAAGAAAGCGCAAGACCAATGGGTTCAACTGGCCCCTTGGTGTCCCTCTCAGACAGCAACCGGCGCGATCGCTCTGATTGTAGATGATGGCATTGCCACCGGGATGACAATGGCTGTTGCGGTGAAAGCCGTGCGAACCCAAAACCCCGACCAAATCTGGATTTGTACGCCTGTCGCGCCTCAAAGTTTAATGCCGGATTTGCAGGCTTGGAGCGATCGCGTTATCGTTTTAGCCACTCCCGATCCGTTCTATAGCGTCAGTCGATTTTATCGGCATTTTCCCCAGGTGGAGATGGCGGAGGCGATCGCCTGCCTACAGCACCAAGAAAAATGGCGATACACTGGGTAAGATCCAGACGTAATCGATTGAGCAATTCCGTTATGCGATGGTGGCGTTTTTGGTGGCAGACTTTCTTGCAATCAACCTTAGATCATCCCGTACAATGCGTGGATTTGGTTCTTTCAGTTTCTGCTGTGGGTTGGCTAGCGGTTTGGTTGATCGAACAGCAATGGCCCTATTTAGTTTTGGGTTCGAGTTATGCTGTGGGGTTAGCAACCACAACGCTCGTCCGAGAAGCGATCGCGCCGTCTCCCCATGCTCAAGTTGTACGAGCTAGCGCCCTATTGTTATTAATCATCAGTATTTGTAGCTTTGTGGATGTGGCCCATTACCTGTAGCTATGAGCGATCTTCATTTAGCGGTTAATGGTACCCTAATGCGGGGGTTAGAACTCAATGACAATCTGCTAGCGGTTGGGGCTGTATTTGTCCGCGAGGCTTGGACAGAACCTTGCTATCGGTTGTGGAGTATTGGCGATCGCTATCCGGC
>JAAHGE010000722.1 GCA_010672635.1 Desertifilum sp. SIO1I2
TATTGGCGATCGCACTTAGGTTTCACCGATAGTCATCGCCTCATGCTAGACTGTGCGACCTATTTAGACGATCTTTCTCAGAGCGATCGCCAAGTCATTACCCTCTTTCCCTTCGACCATCTTAAACCTCAAAAACACGCCGTTAACCCCGATATTCACTATCGCTTGCTAAGTAAAACCACCCTCGCCGACGCAGGCGTGCAATGTCCTCAATACTCAACTTATAATCTTCACGAAACCGAGCTTGAACAGATTCCCCTCCCCGAACAGTTCCCCTATCTGATCAAAACATCCCACGGACTTTCAGGGGAAGGCACCTATATCATCAACAATACCAGCGAACTCAATTATTGCTTTGCAGAAATTAAAAAATATCGCCATATTAACTTACTCGATACAATTATCGTCTCCGAATTTATCCAGAATGTTGTCCAAAATTATTGCGTCCAATTTTATCTCAACAAAGCAGGAGAAATCACCCTCATTGGCACAACCAGCCAACTTGTTACCCCAGAAGGTAACTACCTAGGCGGCTTAATTCGCTACCAAGAAATGGACATGAGCAAATTCTTTGAAATGATTGCCACCCTAGGTCAATACGCGCATCAACAGGGATATTTTGGCGTCATTGGCTTTGATGTCCTTGAAGATCGAGACGGACAACTCTATATGATTGATGCCAATTTTCGCGTGAATGGCTCAACCCCCCTCTGCTTGCAGCGTCATCCATTATTAGAAGTAGGAAAATCAGTCGCAAAGTATTCTAGCGATTACCGGATGGAAGGCACCTTAGACTCAATTTTAACAACCTTCAAGGCAGAATTAGATCGCAAAGATTTTATAATCCTTTCCGCCTTAGAAAAAGTGAAATATGGAAAAATCTATACCGACATTTATGGCATCGTATCGGGAGAAAGCCTAGAAAATATGCAGGAAATCGAACAGAAGCTACAACATCAAGGGCTGCATTGCTTAACTTAAAAAAGCTACACATTCTCTTGGAGAAGAGGGGTTAGAAATCGGCGAACGTTTGTCGCAAATTCCACCCCTCCTTATTGGCGAACAAAACACTCAAAACTCCTACGGTTGAATTTCGCAACGTTCAACCCAACCTTGTAGATTGACAGAAGTAGTAGACCAGCTTTAAATTAGCGTTTCGAGTTGGCTAATTAAACCCTCCACGTAGTCAAGGGCACCGCGAATTGTGGCAGGATCTTCTAAATCGACATCAACATATTGTCGTAAGGCTTGCACTTGATCCTGGCTACCTCCGGCGGCGAGGAGTTCTAGATAACCGGGGATAAAGGCTTTCCCAACTTGGCGATATTTCTGGTAACACGCCAAACTGACAATATTGGAGGCGGTGTACTGATAGCAATAGAAGGGCTTAAAGAAGATATGCCCAATTCTGGCCCAGTCGTATTGATGATCCGCTAGTAACTCTACACTATCTCCGCAGAGGGTTTGGTAGAGTTCCATCCATTTGTCATTAACAAACTGACGATCGAAACTACCTTCGCTGGCGCGTTGATGGATAGCTAACTCTAAACGGCTGATGGTACTTTGGCGGAACAGCAAGTTAAGCTGATCCTCTAATTGGCGGGTCAGTAAAGATTTGCGGATGGTTTCATCAGCAGCGGATTCTAACAGAGAATCGAGTAACAGCAACTCATTGAACGTGGAGGCAACTTCTGCCAGTACCATTGGTGGGTTACTGTTGAGGTAACTTTGCTTTTCGTCAATCCAAGCAAAGTGTAAGGCATGACCCATTTCGTGGGCAAGAGTAAACGCAGAATTATAGTCTTCGGTATAGGACAACAGCAAATAGCTATGTTTGCCATGACTGTAGGCACAAAATGCGCCACCCCGTTTCCCCGGACGAACTTTGGCATCAATCCAATTTTTGAGAAAGAATTCTTCGGCGCGTCGGGCATAATTAATATCAAATTTCTCTAGGGCCGCCAGCAGCAGCTCTACACCAGATTGATAGGATAGAGGTGGGGTGGATTGTGTCGTCCAAGGCGCGTAAAGATCGCAGATGCGGATTTTTTGCCCCAGTTCTTGACTTTTAAGTTGATAGTAGCGTTGGAACAGGTCAAAACGGGACGCCGTACCCTCCATGATGGCGTTAAACACGGGTTCTGAAACTTGATCTTCTAGCAGTTGCTTTTGCAAGGTTGAGGGATAGCCTCGCATCTGGTTTTCAGTTCTGTGATCTTGGGCGATCGCATTGAGAATATACCCATACAACAAGTTATGCTGCTTGATGACCGTCCGGACTGCACTGTAGGCGTTATGGCGGACTTCCCCTTGGGGATGGTACAAAAGGGCGCTGAGTTCGGCTTCTGTACTCGCAGTTTTGCCCTCTGGGGTGGTGACTTCTGGATATTCTTGTTCGCCAAGGTGAACCGATCGCAGTTGAATAAAGGCTTGGCGGCCGGTTAAACTATCCCGGTTGCGGGTTTGTTCGACTTCTTCTGAAAGTTTGTAGGGACGCAGTTCGGCAATTCTAGTCAGATAATGTTGATAGTTCTTGAAAGCGGGTGAAGCTTGCAGTTGGCTAAACA
>JAAHGE010000723.1 GCA_010672635.1 Desertifilum sp. SIO1I2
TTCACGCCACAAAGTACCTCAATGGATTAGCAAAAGCGTTAACTCGGTTGGGAGGGCAAATTTTTGAAAATACCCGCGTTCTAGATGTTGCCTTTAAATCAGAAGATGCGCGAGTTTATACGCAACTCAACACCGTGACCGCTCGCTATGTTGTCCTTGCCACCCATACCCCCATTCACGACCTCAAGCGCTTATCCGAACTCGCTATTTTTGCGACGAAAGTTTCTCCTTACCGGTCTTATGTCCTGGGCGTTCGTTTAAACTCTCCCATGCCGCAAGGTTTATTTTGGGATACTGCCGAACCCTACCACTATACGCGCACCTATACCGATGCCTCTGGGGAACTGGTCATCATTGGCGGCGCAGACCATAGAACGGGGGAAATGGCTGACACGGAGGAACCTTACCAGCGCTTAGAAGCCTATGCGCGATCGCACTACGATGTCGCTTCTATTGATTATCGCTGGTCAGCCCAACTCTACGAACCCATTGATGGTTTGCCGTTTATCGGTCAAAGTCCGGTCAACTCTCAGCTTTATCTCGCCACAGGGTTTTCTGGCAACGGCCTGACCTTCGGCACCCTAGCTGCCATGCTCATTGCCGATCAAATTCTGGGCCGCAAGAACCCTTGGACGCCACTGTACGATGCCAACCGCATCAAACCCCTTGCCTCTGCTCAACAATTTATTGCCCATAATGTAGATGTTGCCACCCGCTTTATTGCAGACCGATTTAAAGCTGATGCTCATCAATTGTCTCAAGTTGCCTTTGATGAAGGCAAAATTTTAGATATTGAGGGCAAACAAATTGCCGCTTATCGCGATCCTGAAGGAAACGTTCAGACGCTCTCTGCCGTTTGCACTCACCTCGGTTGCATTGTGGAATGGAACGCCGCCGAAAAGAGTTGGGACTGTCCCTGTCACGGGGGACGCTATTCTACTAGCGGTCAAGTGCTGAACGGCCCGCCCATTGAGCCTTTAGAACCTTTGTCGTGAGCGGATTTATGCAACAAAAGCGGATTTCGTTTATTCTGGGATTAGTGTAGGTTTACGGAACTTTACACAATTACCCTCGGTTCTCTATGAAATGTATTATTACCCGTCGCGCTCAGTTTTCCGCGAGCCATCGCTATTGGCTACCGGAACTCAGCGAGACAGAAAATCAGCAAAAATTCGGTCCAACGAGCCGTTTTCCCGGTCACGGCCATAACTATGTCTTGTTCGTCTATATGGAAGGAGAACTTGATGAGTATGGCATGGTATTGAATCTCTCTGAAGTCAAGCACGTTATTAAGAGCGAAGTCACCAGTCAATTAGATTTCTCCTTCCTCAACGAGGCTTGGCCAGAGTTTCAGCAAACTTTACCGACGACAGAGCATATCGCTCAAGCCATTTGGAAACGGTTGTCTCCCCACTTACCGCTTGTCCGCATTCAGTTGTACGAACACCCCGAACTTTGGGCTGATTATCTAGGAGAAGGAATGGAAGCTTATCTCACGATTAGCACTCACTTTAGTGCAGCGCATCGGTTAGCGCGTCCAGACTTGAGTTTTGAAGAAAACTGCGAAATTTACGGGAAATGCGCCCGCCCCCACGGCCACGGCCACAACTATCATTTGGAAGTGACAGTGAAAGGGGAAATTGACCCGCGTACTGGGATGATTGCGGATCTAGAGGCGGTTCAAAAAGCCATTGACGAGCATGTGGTTGAACCGTTCGATCATACGTTTTTAAATAAAGATATTCTTTACTTTGAAAAGGTTGTGCCAACGGCTGAGAATATTGCAGTCCATATTCGCGATTTGCTGCAACAGCCGATCCGGGAAACAGGGGCGAAACTGCATAAGGTGAAGCTGATTGAAAGTCCGAATAATGCGTGCGAAGTCTATTGTACGGAACCAAACGAAGTCGCTCCCCTTTCACAGCAGCGCGAAGCTGTTTTGGCGAACGTTTAATTTTAAGCGATTTTTTGAAGGGCGATCGCTCTCCCAATGCTGGCGAAGGGCGATCGCACTTTTCGCTATCCTAGAAAAAACTAACCGCGATCGCACCGATGATAGCTTTACCTGATTTCCGGATGAGTGTAGAAGAATATCTCGCCTGGGAAGCCACCCAAGAGGAACGCTACGAGTATTGGGATGGGCAAGTGGTAGCGAGGAGTGGCGCAACGCGCAACCACAACCGGATTTCTTTAAATTGCTTAAAACTCCTCGATGATGCTCTTGGCGATCGCGGTTGTGAAGTTTACATTGTAGATGTGAAAGTTCAGGTAGAACCCGGTAGCAAGTATTTCTATCCTGATGTGGTGGTAACTTGCGATCGGCGAGAGAATGACCCGCAGTGGGTACAATATCCCTGTTTGATTGTTGAGGTTTTATCCCCTTCTACAGAAGCCGTCGATCGCGGTCAGAAGTTTG
The DNA here is from genome assembly GCA_010672635.1 of Desertifilum sp. SIO1I2. GTDB lineage: Bacteria > Cyanobacteriota > Cyanobacteriia > Cyanobacteriales > Desertifilaceae > Desertifilum. The sequence continues at coordinate 2,417 of JAAHGE010000723.1, forward strand.
CTAAATACCGTCAGTCTTCCACTCTACAGGAATATGTGTTAGTTCAAGCCACGCAACCCGGTGTAGAGGTGTTTCGGCGCAACGAACAGGGAAAATGGGTGCTATCTGAGTATAGCTTAGGCGAAACAATGCTTTTAGAATCGGTAA
>JAAHGE010000724.1 GCA_010672635.1 Desertifilum sp. SIO1I2
TGGCACGGGTACGCTGGCAACAGAATGACTTTCAAGGTGCCCTAGAACCCGTAGAAACCCTAGTCAAGCTTTACCCAAATCGTCCCGAATTTCAATCGCTTTTAAGCCAAATTCAAGAAAAACTAGCAGAAACTCAACCCTCGCAATAACGCTGCCACATTTGTTCGTAAGCACTTTCCATTTCCCTGGCGAAGCGTTTACCATTCCAGAGGGGGGCTGTTTGTCGCGATCGCAATAACTTCCAAGTCACGAGTTGGCGTAAACTCGGATCTAGCCCCAAGCGTACCCCCCACTCTACATACTCCTCATCCGTCCAAGCAATCCCTTCAGTTACCCCAGCATTCACCAGCATCGTATAACTATTGCGGCTCGAAAACTCATCCCCCACCCGCGTCACTAAGGGGATACCCATCCACAGGGTTTCTAGCGTCGTAGTGGCCCCATTATAGGGATAAGTATCTAAAACCACATCCGCAATATTCAAATTTGCCCGATGGATCGGTTCAGAAGGAACCCCCGGTAAAAAGCGGAACCGATCTGGGCTAATATCTTCTTCTGCTGCCAATTCTAAGAAAAAACGTTTAACCGATGCCTCGTCTGCTAATCCTTTGACTGCAAAATAACTATTAGGAACCTGTTTAAGAATTTGCAATTGTAAGCGCGTGGTTTCTCGATGGCGCTTGTACCCCCGTTGGGCACTAAAGTAAACAATGGCATCCTCTTCAATCTCAAAATCTTCCCGTCGCCAAGTGGGAACCGCCACCTCAAACCCATCTACGGCTACATAGGTTTGGGGAAGTCGCCAAATTTTTTCGCGGTAGTAATTTGAAGCCGACTCCGGTAAAACATAAGGATCGGCAATATAATAGTCAATTGCTGGTACGCCCGATGCATCCCAACCTAACCAAGTGACTTGAATAGGCGCAGGTTTGAGCGCCATTACCTCACAGGTAACATCCAGGGTAACGCTATCAAGCTCGATCAAGATATCAATCTCATCTTGAAAGATTTGCTCGGCAATTAAGAGCGTCTCGCCTTTGAACTTACGCGCCTCGGTAAATTGATTGACATACCATTCCTGAATGGGGTCATCAATGGCTTTGTAGCTGATAAAGTAACCGTAGAGTTCCACGCGATCGCGATCGTGATGGTTCAGCAACCACCGCGCTAGCCACCCCACCGAATGCTGACAGAAACAGTGGGAAATATACCCCAGTCGCAAAGGGCGTTTATTTTCCCGTCGCTGGCTGCGCCACAGTTGATGGCGTTGAGCATAGCGTTGAGTAGGTTCTGCGGCGTAGGTTTGAACGTTATCTTGAAACAGTTGAGCAAGCTGATTTTGTAAAAGGCGGTTCCCTTCGGCTTCATCTCGCAGATAGGGAAAAAAGAACGCCGAATTAATCAGCCGTAATGCTTGTACCGAAATCAGATTTAATGGATATTCAGAGACGATCGCCTGTAGAGAGTTTTCCAGCTTCCCTAACCACTCTAGCGCCTCATCCCAATATCCCCCCGCATTCATCAACCCCCGCATGACGAGATGGTTGGCGAAAATTTGCTCTAGGAGGGTTTGCGATCGCTCGTAGCATAGTTTGGCGGTAGCAATACCCTTCTCATACTCCCCCGCATTCTGATAAAAAGAGGCTAACTGCGTTAAAACTTCAGGATTATCGGGATCGAGTTTCAAGCTTAACTCAGCGTAGCGCATCGCGAGTTTTGGTAGTTTCAGTGCATAATTTGCCTCTAAAGCTGTCACTAAGAGCAAGTTAGAGTAATCTTGAGGGGAAGTTGCAAACGGCAAACAGGCTTCTACGAGTTCTAAGGAGAGGGGATCTAAAGGCGCAAAGTCTAAAACCTGTCCGAGAATATGTAAAAGTAGCTCCGAATTTACTTCTATTTTAGGTAAGGAGCGCAGTTGCTCTAAAATTCCTAATGTTTCCAGATCCTCGCCTGAATAGTTTTCTAATTTAACCGCCAGTTGTACCAACAGCAGCAAGTTATTAAAATTGTCGGGAATTAGTTCACGGATATGTTGGCGAATTGCCCAAGCTACAGCATAGTTTTCTTGATAAGCTTGGCGTTCAGCCTCTTGATGCAAGACTTGCACGAGTTGCAAGGTGTGCGCTTCTATTTCTTCTGGCGCACTTTCTGCGATCGCCATAAACCAAGTTGCCTGTGCTTCGGCTTCTTGTCCCTGCAATACCAAGAGTAAACCTAGGTGCCAGTAATGAGCAAGATTATCCGGCTCTTGGGCGATCGCCTGTTCGTAAAGGCTCGCCGCTTGAGTATAATCTCCTTTGTCCCAATACTGCTGGGCTTGTTCTTGCCATTCGGGAACTGAAGAACTCGGTAACTTAGGGTTCATAGGTCAAGCGATCAACTCTTTTTGTCTTAAGTATGTCGAAAAAAATAGGGGTTGTCAGTGACTCCCCCATTTTTTGAAAAGACTTAGATTGTAACGATTTTTCAATCTCAGAAATCGTTAGACTTCTACTTAATGGCTCTCCAAGGCTTAGCTTGAAAATCAGGAACTTTTACTTCAGTAGCAGTAGGGCA
>JAAHGE010000725.1 GCA_010672635.1 Desertifilum sp. SIO1I2
GTGGCCGGCGGCTAGGTCCACACGACTGGCCGCACAGGCTCCACCGGGTTCCCGAACTGGTCGCGTGTCAATCCAGCACGGGAGTTAAACAGGTACATGGCAACCGGGTGCTGAAAACGGGGAATATGCCCGTCGTGACGCATCACTTGCACGAAACTGAGGATATGTCAATTCATTTGCCCCAAGCAGATGGAATTGTCACCGAACAGGATCGGGAGTCGGTTTGGACTTGTACGGCTGATTGTACGCCTGTTTTGATTGGCGATCGCGCGTCTGGTCAAGTTTCGGCCATTCATGCGGGGTGGCGGGGAACGTCTTTGAAGATTGTGCCGCAGGCGATCGCCCTGATGCAAGCGCAAGGTTCTCAATTGGCAGATTTAGCGATCGCAATGGGGCCTGCAATTACTGGGGAAGTGTACCCGGTGGGGATTGACGTTGCCACCCAAGTTGGCGCAACAATTGTAACAGAGGATGCGCCGGAAACGATGCTGGCTCGCTTGCAGGAACTTCCCCATTCTCCCATTCTCAGCGATCCGGAACCGGGGAAGGTGCGCCTCGATGTCCGTCGCGTCAATGCATTGCAACTCGAACAGTTGGGAATTGCACCGGAACAAATTGCGATCGCACCGTTTTGTACCTATTGCGATCCAGAACATTTCTTTTCCTATCGTCGGGAAGGATTGAAAAAGGTGCAATGGTCGGGAATTATTAGCAGGCGCTTTGATTAGATTTTCTCAAAGGAAGTTTACCCATGAGTCAAGGGATTTATATTTTTGCCAATGACTTTGTATACCATCAAGTCGTTGCCCTGCTCAATAGTATTGAAGTGAATGCAGGCGAGGCGTTCCCCGTTTGTATTATTCCCTACGACCATAAGTTAGACAAAATCAAACAGGAAGTGGCTGCTAGGGAGAACGTCACCTTATTTGATGATGCTAGCGCGATCGCCTTTTGGGAAGACTACATGACTCAAGCCTGGAAAGCCAATGAAGTCGCCCAAAAAGCATGGCAAGATAAAGGCTGGTCGGATGTGCGACGGGTGAACTTTGTTCGCAAACTCTGTAGTTTTAACGGCCCGTTTGAGAAATTTGTCTACATGGATGCCGATACCTTGTTAATGGGTAAACTTCAACCCGTCTATGACAAATTAGACGAGTATGATTGGGTCGTTAACGACTATCAATATAAATCTGATATTGGCTTTATTTATAACCCCGAACAACTCGATGTCGTTGAAAAAGCGATGGGGTTAGAGTACGCCAAATCTCATATTTTCTGTGCAGGTTGGTTTGCTTCCAAAAAAGGGGTAATGAACGAAGAAAGACTCGCCCAATTACTGGAACATCTCAAAAACGGCGAAGCCAATATGATGTCTTTGCGCGGTTCCGACCAACCCTTGTATAACTACTTGGTTGCTAGAAGTGGCATTCCCTTTTATAACTTTGCCTACGAAAACCCGAATGCTACAGGTAGTCATTGGTCGTCTAACTTTGAAGTTATTGATAACATTTTACACGATAACAAGCGCCCAATCACCTATATTCACTTCATGAGTATTTCCGCCTCTAAGTTCAATCAACTGTGCGCGGGTGAAAATGTCAACATTCCCTACCAAGATGTCTTTCTTCACTACCGTTACTTAAAATCACCCAATGAGCGACCTGTTTTGAAGAATGTCAACCCTTGGATTGAAAAACAGGAAGCCTTCGAGAAATTCTGGAAACAGAAATGGGATAACTTAAAACACAAGTATCGCAAGACCTTTAAGGCAAAATAGAAATAGGAGGAAAAATTGGCTATGTCAGTCAACTCGTTGATTAGGATAAAAAGAGTGCGATCGCAGCCCGGTGTCTTTTTTTTAAACCGAAAAAATGCAAAGAAAATTCTTTCTCAAAAGCATTCAGAGGATGATTTTGAACAAGCTGTAAATTATGTACTGAAAAAAAATAAGGCTTTGTATGAGCGGCTTGCTTAATGCGTTATCTCAATCTTGATGAAGTTTTGAGATTACATCAACAGGTAATTGAGCAAACAGGAGGAATTAATGGACTCCGAGATAGAGGCATATTGGAGTCTGCAATAGCTCAACCGAAGATGACCTTTGCAGGTGAGGACTTGTATCCTCGGTTAGTGGATAAAGCAGCCGCATTAGGTTTTTCTTTAACCATGAATCATCCATTTATCGATGGAAATAAGCGAACGGCTCATGCCGCAATGGAAGTATTTTTAGTGCTAAATTGATATGAGATTAATGCTTCAGTTGATGAGCAAGAAGCCGCCATGTTAAGACTCGCTGAAGGAAGTCTTAATCGCGAAGCATTTGTAAGTTGGTTAGAACAGCATCTTCAGTTGAGAAATTAACTCAAAACTTGACCGTTGAGATCCCAAACGGTCAAGAAGGGTTCAGGATCTCAACTTAGAGTCAAACCACTATGCAGGATTCACCACAAACTGACTGACAATTTCAGGTTGTAAGCTAGTAATTGCAGTGGAATTCGCCAGCAAGTCCGCTTGCGTATAGGGCGCTACGCCGTAAGTTGTCAC
>JAAHGE010000726.1 GCA_010672635.1 Desertifilum sp. SIO1I2
TTCGAAGCTCAGGAAGTTGCTGCCCAGCGCCGGATCCTTGTCCAGTTTGCGCGGCTCGCCCACGGCCACCGCGACGCCGGCCTGTAGAGACCGTGGCAGATCGAAGGCTCACTGAATCGGCTGTTTTTGAGACGCCTCCTTTATTAGTCGTAGAGGTTGTTAGCCCTGAATCAATTAGCCGCGACTACAGACGGAAGCGTTCTGAGTATGCGGCGCTAGAAGTTCCTGAATATTGGATTGTCGATCCTTTAAAGAATCAGGTTTGTGTTTTATTGCTAGAAGAAGGTTTGTATGAAGAAAGCGTGTTTACAGGTAGTCAACCGATTATTTCTGACACGTTTCCAGAATTAGCGATTACGGTTGAGCAAATCTTAGCGGCGGGTAATATTAGTTAAGGGATATGAGGCGAATTGCACCCGCACTCATCTTGCAAAAATATGGAGGATAGGGAACTCGAATCCCTGACCTCTGCGGTGCGATCGCAGCGCTCTACCAACTGAGCTAATCCCCCGCGAGCTATTCTGAAAACAGAATATTCAGCATCCTCCATTATAACACAGAAGAAGCCAACTTAGAATAAACTTGCTGCACCCGGTCTAGCTCCAACTCATTGAGATAATCCACTGCCCAATTCGCTTGACGCTGAATCATGTGATAGGGATAAGTATTCGCTACCCCCACCACCTGCATCCCTGCCCGTTTAGCTGCTTCAATACCCGCAGGCGTATCTTCAATTGCCAAACACTCGGTACTGCGAAGTTGCAGTTCGGGATATTTCTGGTTCAGACGTTCCACCGCCAACAAATAGCCATCCGGTTCCGGCTTGCTGACCGTAATTTCATCGCCCCCCACTAGCACCTCAAAATTCTGAGCTAAATGCGATCGCTCTAACACTAGCTCAATTTCCGAACGCAGCGCCCCACTCACCACCCCTAACTTCAGATGCGCCACCCGAAACTTATAAATCAGGTCTTCCACCCCTGGAAAAATCGGCATCTTATCGAACTGCGCCAACTGCTGGCGATAGGCCTCGGCCTTACGGGCAATCAGATCGTTGATAATGCGATCGTTAATTGCCCGACCGCGCCGTTCCCACAACTGGGTTAAACAAGCGCGATCGCTGCGACCTAAACACACTTGATTATAATCTGGGGGATTGGGGCGTAAATTCTCCGCCAACAATACCTCATTGATGAGTTGCCGATGAATCGGCTCATCATTAATAATCACCCCATTAAAATCAAACAGAACGGCCTTCAGACTCATGCGGATGTTCCAAACGCGGGAGCAGCAATCCCTTCAGAATTAGCATACTCTGGTTGGGCAACACTCATCTCCCTGGCTCTGGCATTTCCTTCCTCAGCGCGGATCGGCTTAATGCCCGATGTCACCTGCTGCACCCACCAAACCTCCTGAGTCCGAACCGCCTCAAAACCTGCCGCCCCCATCCAGGCGTCCAAATTCCCCTCGGCAAATAAGCGAATATAGGGTTCCTCAAAGATATCCATCAGCCAATTTGTCTGACGCAGCGTGTTTTGGTTGCCATCTAGCACCAACATTTGTCCGCCCGCACTCAGCAGCCGGAACGCTTCGTGTAAAATCGCCTGCGTCACTTCTGGGGGCGTTTCGTGAAACAGCAGCGATGCCGTCACTAAGTCAAACGAAGCATCAGGATAGCCCGTGGCTTCTGCTTGTCCGTGTCGCCAGTGGATATTTAAACCCGCCTGAGTCGCCTTATAGTCCGACATCACCAGCATATAGGGCGATAAATCTAAACCAATCACCTCGGCATTGGGAAAGGCTTGTTTTAACATCAACGTCATCGTCCCCGTACCGCAGCCTAAATCGAGAATGCGCCGGGGTTGGACTTTAATAGCATTAATTAGCCCTTGTCGCACCCAAGTTTCATTTGGAGGCAGCACATACTGCGTAATGGGATCGTAGGAAACCGGCGCGCTAGGGTTGAGATATCCCCCCTGAATCCCGTGGAAGTTTTGACTAGCATAGTAATCGGGGTAGGTGAGGTCAGCACGACGGAAGCGATCGCTCTCAGTTTCCCAGTCAATACTCCGGGAAAACTCGCGCAACTCCTCTTCGTTAATCAAGAGCCGTACTACAGGGCTGAGAAACTTTTCCCAAAGTGTATCTTTCCCAGTTGCCATAATCTTTACCCCTTAAGCAGCATGGTTACTTTACAAAGTGTAACAAATAAGTTTAAATGCGGAATGAGCGTAGCACAAGTGTAGTATTACTGAGAGCGATCGCTTCTTCTATCCTCAATTTCTAACACCGAACTCTTAAAAATATGCCCTACGAACCTTTAAACATCTCCACCCCCGTTCCCGTCCTATCTTGGGCAAACCACGAACTGGGGTATGAAGAACTCAAAATGGCGAAAAACGTCGCCGCCCTCCCATTTGTCTTTAAACACGTTGCCCTAATGCCAGACGTTCACCTCGGCAAAGGGGCTTTAGTCGGTTCAGTCATTGCTACCAAAGACACCATCATTCCCGCTGCCGTCGGCGTTGATATTGGC
>JAAHGE010000727.1 GCA_010672635.1 Desertifilum sp. SIO1I2
GATGCCTATGTCACCTTTAGCCTCGTTCCCCATCTGCGCCAAGCACTTGCTGAAACCCCTCAATTACTTGAGTTACTCTATCAAATCGAAATACCCCTAGAACCTGTATTAGCTGAAATGGAAATTGCTGGAATTTCCATTGATACCGCTTACTTAAAAACCTTATCTCAGCAACTCGAACAACAACTCAGCGAAATTGAAAAAAGCGCTTACAAAGCAGCCGGAGAAGAATTTAATCTCGGTTCTCCCAAACAAGTCAGCGAGATCTTGTTTAACAAACTCGGCTTACCGACCAAAAAATCCCGTAAAATCAAAACGGGATATTCTACCGATGCTGCAACCTTAGAACGCCTCCAAGATGACGATGAAAGTGGTGTAGTTGAGGCGATTATCGACTATCGCACCCTTGATAAACTCAAATCTACTTATGTTGATGCGCTTCCCCTGCTGGTGTCTCCCAAAACCCAGCGCATCCATACCAACTTTAACCAAAGCGTCACCGCAACCGGACGGCTTTCTTCCTCCAATCCTAACTTACAGAATATCCCGATTCGGACTGAGTTTAGTCGTCAAATTCGCAAAGCCTTTTTACCGAAACCCGGTTGGGTGTTAGTTGCGGCTGACTATTCGCAAATCGAGCTACGCATATTAGCGCATTTAAGTCAAGAGCCAATTTTAGTAGAAGCCTATCAGAAAAACCTCGATATTCACTCCGTCACGGCCCAATTACTGTTTGAACGAGAAGACATTACTTCAGAAGAACGCCGTCTCGCCAAAACCATCAACTTCGGTGTCATTTACGGGATGGGGGCCTTGCGTTTTTCCCGGTCGGCTAAAGTAGATAAAACCAATGCCAATACCTTCATTCAGCGATTCAACGACCGCTATCCCAAAGTCTTTGAATATTTACAAGGGGTGAAAAAACAGGCGATCGCACTCGGCTATGCTGAAACCATTTTAGGCCGTCGTCGCTACTTTAACTTTGAAACCGAAAGCCTAAAATCCCTAAAAGGCAAAAACCCAGAAGAGATTAACCTGGGCGAGCTAAAGCGCCTGAGTGCCAATGATGCAGGCAACCTCCGCGCTGCTGCCAATGCCCCCATTCAAGGCTCTAGCGCCGATATTATCAAAATTGCAATGGTCAAGCTGCATAAAATCCTACAAAACTACCAAGCCAAGCTACTCTTACAAGTCCATGATGAACTGGTATTAGAAATGCCACCGGAAGAATGGGAAGAACTGCAACCGCAAATTAAGCAAACAATGGAGAATGCACTATCCGAGACAAATTTCAAGTTCAGCGTCCCCCTAATTGTCGAAATCCATAAAGGCGATAACTGGATGGATGCGAAATAAGAATCTTATCTGATTCAAGCAATAGTTAAGAAAGTGTGGCTGTTGTTGTACGGGAACTTTGGTCTTATTGTTGCGATGGATGCTGGAGACTCCTACAAGGGCTGACCATGCCACTCGCGAAGTGCGATCGCCCAGGTTACAAGAGCAGCATGGGGTAGATGAAGCCAATAGGCACACCATTCCAACTGTACAGAATTAGAGGATCTTAGAGCCGTATCTTTTCAGAGGATGCTAACACTTGATAATCGGCAAAGATAGGATTGGGGTTAGCGCGATCGCCCCCGACTACCTGTCTAGGGGGATTTAGGCTGTTTATCGGAATTTGGGCCTCAACTTTCCCCTGGAGGAGACAATCTCGAATAACCTCTGCAACAACTTGCGCTAGATTACAGGGAACCGCATTCCCAATTTGTCTATAGATAGAACTCTGGCTACCGATGAATTCATAACAATGGGGAAAAGTTTGCAGTCTTAGGGCTTCATCCACCGTTAAACGCCTCAATCTTGGGGGTGCTGCATTTAACGGTAACGGTTCGCCTCCTCGCATTAAATGAGCGTGATACCATTCAACCCAACTTTGCGACTCAAAGTAACAATGCTCTTCATCAATAATTGGGGTTTTATTTCCCCCCATAGACGCATGGAGAGCGCAAGAATAACGATCCGGATTTAACGGTCTTCCTTGGCCATTGAACAACATTCCCGCATAGGGAGAACGACGCAGCACAGGTTTAGCTGCTAGAGTCACTTTCGCCTTACAGGTTCGCTGGTTGCTTTGGGAGCCTGCTAACCCCAGAGGTAAAATAATCTCTCGAACGGTTGGAGCCTGTTTTTGGTGCAATGTAAATTTGGCTTCTAAATGACTAACCTCTTGGATGTCACGAAAGCCAATCAAAAACATCCGTTCGCGGGACTGGGGAACGCCAAAGTCAGATGCATTCAGGACTACTAATTTGTAGCGATATCCTAACTGACTTGCAAGGTTAAAGAGGCGTTGACGAACTTCAGACCACTTATCAAGGGTTGCGAGTGCTTTGACGTTTTCGCAGACAAAAGCACGAGGCTTCGTAATTTCCACCACCTTCATAAATGTCCAAAGCAACTGACTGCGCGGATCTGTGGGGTTCATCTTGCCAGCAACCGAAAAACCCTGACAAGGCGGGCCGCCAAAAACAA
>JAAHGE010000728.1 GCA_010672635.1 Desertifilum sp. SIO1I2
TAAGACTTCAAAGACGCCATCGCCCACTTCTAGGATGGATACGTCGAAGGTACCGCCCCCTAAGTCAAAGACGAGGATGGTTTCGTTGGATTTTTTGTCTAAACCGTAGGCCAAAGAAGCGGCGGTGTCCCCGATCCTGCAACTTACGGTCTTTGGATAGGACGAAACCCTTGAACAAAGCTCATCCACCTCGAAACTCCCGGTAATGTTGAAAATTGGGACATCATAGGTTCTTGTACTCCTCTGTCCATATTCAGCATAGACATCTATTCGGGTTCGCTCAGGCGTTCCCAGACCATAAGCTGAAGCCAAATCATTTGCAAGCTTACAGCTAACCTGAAAGCGTCCCATGAACAGGCTGCCTCCACCAGCTTGGTAAACCCAATTTAAATAACCCAAACCCGGAATCTCTTGGCAAAGAGTATGAGTGACCTCAAACATCTTAGCGATGTGAACGTCGTAGAGCCGTAACTGACCGCCGTAAGCCGATTGAGTCGTATCTCTATCCGGCACAACCATTCCCATCTGTTCCTCCACTAAGGAAATTGTCATTGGAACGGCTGTACTCATCGAAAACAACGAGGTAGGGTTGAGCGAGTCTGCTCAAGTTGAGGACGGGAGGCAGGTATAAGCGGAACTCCTGATGAAAGGGGATGGCTAAACTGTCGCTGTGCTCACCAGCTCTGCAAACGAGACTTGCTAAAGTAGAGTTAAGTTTATGTATTAGCGATCGCAACTACTAATAGCATTGAGCCAGCAGTTGTTAAGCAACAGAGATGGGCATTTCCGCTCCTTGAGCGAAGTCCCTAGATCCGGAAAGACCTGTCAACTAACTCCAAAAATTGAAAAAGCGAACGCGATACGTACTGCCCACGTATCGCGTTCGCAGAACAATAAGCAGTAGAGTTGAAAGTACGATTAAAAGAATGAGACAATTCCTATGTACGCAACAGTCACAAAGTTATTGACCTTCGAGGAGTTTCTAGCCTGGGATGATAGTTCGGGCAGAGATTTTGAGTTATTTGATGGGATTCCCGTGCCATTATCTGAACCCAATGCCAATCATGAGGATTTGATACAGCGACTTTGTGCTTACCTCGAAGCTCACTGTTTGGAGGCAGAGATTCCTTATGTTTCTAGACAGTCTAAACAGGTTCGACTTAAAACCGAACCACACGAGAAAGAAAAAAGCCGTAAAGCAGATATTGTGATTTTTGCCAAAGAAGAGTGGCAACGCATGAAAGGGAATTCTAGCTCTGCTGCTGCTTACATTCCACCGCCAGGAGTGATCGAGGTGGTTAGCACAAATTGGAAAGATGACTATCTCACCAAACTTGCTGAATACGAGGATCTGGGAGTATCAGAATACATAATCGTGGACTACGCTGCATTGGGTGGAATTCGTTTTATCGGTTCGCCGAAGCAGCCAACAATTACGATTTATCAATTGGAAAATGGTGAATATCTGCCAGGTCATATTTTTAGAGGGCAAGATCGAATTGAGTCCCGGTTATTTCCTAATTTAAATGTCACAGCCGAACAGATTTTTGCGATGAGCAGGTAAGTGAATGCAACCAACAGATTAACAACGGCTATAGATTGAAGAAGAGGATAACTGGAAGAAAGGATGGAAGCTAGGGCAGGGACTAGAGGGAGTGGTATGGTAACTTTACATCAGATGAAAATCGTCGCTTACGGATTGATGTGTTGCAGGATGGGCGGTATGTGCAGTCGGAGTCCAGTCCTACATTTGTAGGGTGGCCGATGCAGAGGTGATTACTGATTATGTCGATCGCAGTCGCACCAGGGGCGAAGCCCAGCATTGAGGGCGTTTCGGATGTGGCTGAAAGAACAATTACAGCAGGTTAATTAGGATGCTGGCTCATCCTTGAAACCATTCGGCTGAATGGATTTTTGTGGGAAGCGGGCGATCGCTGGCAGGTGATTGACGTTGTGGAACCCTCTAAAGTCCACCGCTTCTTCAGGTTAATTTGGTTAGCGGAGAAAAACTCAAAATATTTTTGCTATACTATTCATAGTTACTCCGCTAACCATGCATGAGCATCAACACTCAAATCCTTTCCCTCCGAACCCAACTTCAACAAGTCCAAGCCACCGGAGAAGTCGCCCCGGCGCAGGTCTGGATTTCCCGATTCAGCGTTCGCAACCGTCCAGGTGGCAAGATTTATCACTATTACAAGCTTGTGGAGCAAGTAGGGGACAAGGTGCGGCAGAAGTGTTATCTTGGAAAGCCCACTAGTCCCAAGTACAAACGCTGGGAAGCTGCGATCGCTCGTCGCAATCAAGTCCAAACGTTACAGCGCCAGCTCAATAAGCTCGAACAGCGCCTCAGTCGGGCAAATGATGCCTCAAAACCCACATCAAGAACCAAAGGACGCAAAGCCACTAGCCCCAGTGTCATGCTGAGAGTACCGTCTCCTCTAGTCCCTCAAATCAAAATCTTGATAGAACAATTTCGTACTAGTACCCGCTCGCCAGCAGCTCGCAATGAAGTCGAACGTTCGTATCGTA
>JAAHGE010000729.1 GCA_010672635.1 Desertifilum sp. SIO1I2
TTGCCGCCGGCCCGCCACGGAGCATCGGCGCGACCCGAGGTCGGCTCCCGAACGAAACCACCCCCCGGACGGGCCGGCCGGGAAGTCCTCCGGATCGGCGACCTGCTATCCTGGAACGGGCAACCCGCGCCATCCGCCGGGGGAGCGCATCAGGGCGCCCCGCCGGGGCCCGGGACATGGACGCGGCGAGGCAGGACCCGGCGGTGAGCACCCTCCAATCATTGGCCGATCGGGCGCTCATCCGGCCGCCCCGCTGGCTGCTCAAACTTGACGAAGTGAAAATTGCTTTAGTCAATGCAGGTATTGTAGGGATGACCGTTTCTGAAGTTCGAGGGTTCGGACGCCAGAAAGGACAAACAGAACGCTACCGGGGTTCTGAATATACGGTTGAGTTTCTCCAAAAGCTCAAGATTGAAATTGTGGTTGATGACGCTCAAGTCGATTTAGTTGTCGATAAAATTATTGCGGCAGCGCGCACGGGCGAAATTGGCGACGGTAAAATCTTTGTCACGCCAGTCGATCAAATCATTCGGATTAGAACGGGCGAAAAGAACTTTGAAGCGATTTAGCTTCTAGGTTTTCCACTCAAACCGCGATCGATCCGCTCCCAGCCAGAAGTTTATACAGATGGGGGTGGATCTGCTATTAGGGGAAGGGTAACGCATACCGTTGTCCCTACCCCGATAGTGCTGTTGATGCTGATTTCTCCCTTGAGTAAATCGACGGCTCGCTTAACAATGGTTAAACCCAAACCCGTACCGGGTCGTTTTTTGGCATTCGTCGCGCGGTAAAAGGGTTCAAAGAGGTGGGTTTGACATTCAGGGGGAATTCCTATCCCGCGATCGCAAATCTGGCAGATGAATTTATGGGTTTCGCAGCTTGTTTCTAATTTAATGGTTTCGCCAATCGGGGAATATTTAATCGCATTGGTTAGAAGATTGCTGAGAATCTGCCAAAGCATTTTTTCATCTAACACAAGGGTTTCGCAAGTCGATTGGTGAGTAAATTGGAGGATGTGGCTTTGTCCGATACTGAACTGGAGCGAATCAATTAGGTCTTGACAAAATTCCACAATGTTCAACGGTCGGGGTGCAAGCAAAACGGCTGAAGATTCGCTAGATTCTAGGATGACGATATCTTCGAGGAGTTGATTAATCGCGCTCACTGCACTATTAATGCGCTCAAAGTGTTTTTGCCTTTTGTCTTCGTTGAGATGGTTATGATAGGCTTGCAGGAGTTCGGCAGAGGAGGCGATCGCGGCTAAGGGATTGCGGAATTCATGGGAAATATAAGAAATATACTCAGATTTTAGGGTTTGAGAAGTCTCGTTCTGTTGAGACAATCCTTTGCTTTTATCTAGCATGGCTTGCAGTTCGCACTCAATTTGATGGCGAGATAAAGCAATCTCTACAGCGATCGTTAACTCGCGTTCTTCAAAGGGTTTGAGAACATAGCCAAAGGGGAGCGTAATTTTAGCCCGTTCTAGGGTTTCGCGATCGGCATAAGCTGTTAGATACACCACCGGGACACGAAAGCGATCGCGAATAATTTGGGCCGTTTCCACCCCATCTAGCTCTCCAGGCATCACAATATCCATGAGTACCAAGTTTGGAGCGGTTTCGCTGACTTTCTGAAGTGCCGCTTCTCCATCCGTTGCAATCCCCACCACCTCATATCCAGCCCGTTTTAAGGTCTGCTCGATCTTGCGGGCGATCAGGATTTCATCTTCAGCGATTAAAACTCGAATAGCCATATCTAATGAGGAATAGAGCAAGTTTTTGTCCGAAGCAAGCTTAGAGGCGCTTGCTGTAGGTCAGTTCTGAGAACACCAGTCTAAACTCAGTACCGCCTTGGGTTTTTAGGTCTAATGTGCCTCGAAGTTGCAAGGCTAAATCGTAAGCCACTTTCAATCCCAATGATTGTAAGTTCTCAATCGCAAAGTTAGAAGGTAATCCAATACCGTCATCGCGAATTTTTAACTCATATCTCGGCTTAGGAGGTCGAGTCTGAGCTGGGGTTATCGCCAATTCAGACGTTGCCAACTCTAGCGAATCGGGGAGTTGTTTAAGCGAAATCAAAATTTCACCAACGCGCCTATTGGGAAAAGCGTGCTTAATGGCGTTGGTAATGAGTTCATTCAGTAATAGTCCGCAGGGAACAGCTGTTTCTAAGTTAAGAGAAACAGGCACTAGATCGTAGTTTAATTGAATATGACCGTAGTGGGTGCTACTGGCCATAAAAATACTATTAGCTAGCCGATAAATATATTGGCTGAAATTGACCTGACCTAAGTTAGTAGAGCGATACAACGTTTCGTGAATCAGCGCCATTGAGCGGACGCGATTTTCGCTATCTTGTAAAACGCTCTTTACCTTTAAATCCTGAATCGATTCTGCTTGGAGGCTAAATAAGGCCGAAATCACTTGGAGATTATTTTTAACGCGGTGATGCACCTCCTTGAGCAAGACTTCCTTATCGCGCAGGGATTGCTGCAATCTGGCTTCCGCTTGCTTGCGATCGCTAATATCGAA
>JAAHGE010000073.1 GCA_010672635.1 Desertifilum sp. SIO1I2
TATCTTCAAGCAACGTTATGGATTTGATTCAGGCATTGGAAGTTGCCTGAATCAAATCCATAACGTTGCTTGAAGATTGCTCAATAATCGATTGATTTAACCGAAGGCTTTCAAACAAACTGCTCAAGTTGAACGTTATGCACAATTTGTTATTCAATTAAATAAAATGTACCCAGTTATACAATAAAAAAGCACAAGTAGCACTGCCAATCGGCACGGTTAAATTATCAATTCCCAATTTAGAAAACGCTTCCAAAACCGTCGCCAACAAAGCCACAACAATTGGAATTAACCAAGTTTGCCATAGATTGCCATAAACGCCCCAGAAAATTAGCCAGCAAACGATATAGCTAACACCAAACATGGTGGCGCTACCTTCCCAGCTTTTTTGCATCCCCCACACTCGGTAAGGATGCTTGCCAAAGCGTTGACCAACCAATGCCGCTAGACCATCGCCCCAAGTCATCGTTAAAATGCCTAATGCGGCAAATTGGGGTTGTTGCAGCGGCCAAAAGGCAGCAATCAACAAGCCAATGCTCACCGCATAGAAGAATGTCCCCCAGCTTTGACGACCGACGCCATTAATTCCGGGCAAAATGGGAAAATAATAAGACAAAAAGGCGATCGCGCTAAACACAATAGAAGCTGAAATTCCCACCCAAGCCGGAATATCTAGCCACCAAGCCAGCAAAATCACATTCCCCGTCCCAATGTGAACCACTTTGCGAACTGCTTCTGAATGAGTCGGATTGAGGTGATATAACCAAGCGGCCAGCAGGAAAACCACCCCCAACCACAATCCCACAACCGCAAACTGAAGTTCTAAGTTAATCGCAGACTCTAACGCAATCACAGGAGTTAATGACAATCCGTCGAAAAAGCTGATTTTTTCTTACTGTAGTAGATTTTGGCAGACAAGGCGATCCCAAGGAATTGAAAGACATTGATTTTGAGTGGCTCAAATCTCAGAATGTATCTCTCTCAACGCCTTACAGCCAGTCGCATTGGGATAAAATCTCCTGCGGCCTGCTCCGCGCGCGATCGCAATCTTCAGCGCCTTGAGTCCCGATTTTTGAGCAAAATGCTGAGTAAATTTACAACATCATTAAAAAAATCTGAATCTTTGTGACAAAATAGGACGATAGCGAAACACTGCAAGTAAGGTCTTTAGCTTGAAGGATTGCTGACTTCACTCTCAGAATCCCTCAACCTCAAGCCGCGTTCTTCGAGCCAATCCTGGGCTAGCGCTAGATACCGCTGTTGGGAATGCTTCGTTAAGTTCAACATGACCTGTCAAGAACTTGATTGCCAGCGATTGTCCCCAATTCTTCCCAACTTCAGAATGGATGACTTAGCCACCTTTGACCATACGAGCTTTTTGACCCATCGCACCAAGCCGCTGATTTTAGCTGTTGATGACGATGAAGACAGTTTGATTCTGGTGGCTTGCGCCATCGATCTGTTCGACTGTAGCGCCTTAGTCGCTCGCGATGGCCACTCTGCCTTGAGACTAGCCCTGTCCGAACGTCCTGACTTAATCTTATTGGATATTTTGCTGCCTCACCTGAGCGGCTTTGACTTAATTGAACAACTCAAAAACAACCCCTTGACAACCACCATCCCGATTGTTGCGCTAACGGCTTTAGCTTCAACCCAAGATCGCGATCGCCTATTACGGGCCGGCTGCGATGATTATCTCAGCAAGCCCTATATGCTAGACGATTTGGAAACCGTAGTGAATCGTTACCTCAGTTTGCCCTTTACTCTTTTCTGAAGAGTTTTCCTTTGGGAATGGAAGATGGGTTTCTCACTTTCGGAGTTTCCGCTAAAACAGCGATCATTCCTGTACGGCCTGTTGTGAGTTTAGCGTCGCTCAAGATTTCAACAACTCCAACTTTTATGATTTCCTCAATGAGGATTTTCAAACGAGGTTGAATCACATCATCTAAATTAGATCGGACTTGTTCAGCCAATTCTTCTTGACCGTTATTGGCTAGAAGTTGTTCGGGTTGAGTAAGAGAATCCTCTAGCAAAATAGCTAAAGCTTCATCAAACAATTGGCAGGTGACTTTACTGGGTTGATGACCCAATTGCGTCCGGTACCAAGCTTGAATTTGTTGAGAGAGCTGACGTTCGAGCTGACCGCGAGTTGGATATTGTGCATCATCCATACAGGTATCACAAGGGCTTGATAGAAATGAGTTGTGCCAGAGAAGCAGGTGCAATAGAGCGAAAAAAATGCTTTACAATTCATCACTATAAAATATTGCATCTACTAAAAGAAATATTTTTTGGAGAAAGTAGAAAAAAGGGCTGCGGTCGCCTCTGTGGATTTGATACAAGTCCCCGCACCCGACCGGCTTGTGCTATGAAAAGTAAACGATTACCTAAAAATTTTGTCCGGCAGAATATTTTGTATGAAAGTAGCGATTACTGGGGCCACCGGATTTGTTGGGACGCGCTTAGTCGAGCAACTCCAGGCAGCAGGCGACTCAATTTTAGTTTTAACCCGCGATCCAGTCCGGGGAGAGCGCGTCTTTCCGGCTGCGGCATTTCCCAACGTGGAAATCCTCGCCTATACTCCGCAAGCCTCTGGAGACTGGCAAAAGGCGATCGCCACCTGCGATGCAGTGGTGAACCTAGCGGGCGTCCCCATTGCTGACGAACGCTGGACGAGCGATCGCAAGCGCGAAATTCTCAACAGTCGGCAAATTACCACGCAAAAACTCACTGAAGCGATCGCGATCGCCCCCACCAAACCCCAAGTCCTCGTCAACGCCTCCGCCATCGGCTACTATGGCACCAGCGAAACCGCCACCTTTGACGAAACCAGCCCCCCTGGGGATGACTTTCTCGCTAGCGTTTGTCAAGCTTGGGAAAGCGAAGCTCAAAAAGTCAAAGATCTAGGCGTGCGTCTCGTTATTTTGCGCTTGGGTATCGTCTTGGGCGATGGAGGAGCCTTAGCAAAAATGATTCCTCCATTTAAACTCTTTGCCGGCGGCCCTCTCGGTCGCGGTCAGCAGTGGTTCTCTTGGATTCACCGAGATGACTTAGTGAATCTCATCCGCTTTGCATTGCACCAACCCAACGTTCAAGGCGTTCTCAACGGCACCAGCCCCAACCCCGTTCGCATGAGCGAATTTTGCAACACCCTCGGACAAGTTCTCAACCGTCCGTCCTGGTTGCCCGTTCCGGAGATTGTCCTCGACGTTTTGTTAGGCGATGCAGCCAAGGTGGTCTTAGAAGGTCAACAGGTCTTACCCAATCGACCTGTAGAATATGGCTTTAACTACCAATACCCTACCCTGCAAGCAGCGCTTGGGCAAATTCTGCAATAACACCAGCAATGCTTAACGGATAGCGCAAAATAGTAGCTAACTTAATTTCTCAATCATCCATCAAAACCCTGACTCTCTATGCGTAAACCACTCCTAGCCCTAGTCACCACAGCCGGCTTGGGACTCCTTAGTCTGACCCTATCGCCTGCTGCCTTAGCCCAACGGGTCATTGAAGTCAGTCCTGACTTAAACAGTCAGAACGTCCCCCCCTCCTCCGCCATTTCCGGACAATTTGATGCGGCCGGAGGGTCTGCCATTGAACCCAACTCCGTCAGAATTTTAGTCAACGGTCAAGATGTCACCAACCGCAGCACCGTTACCCGCAACTTCTTTAGCTACCGTCCCGACCAACCCTTACCACCCGGACAGAACCGCGTTCAAATTGAATTTCGCAACACGGCCGGACAGAACCTAGCCGTCGGTTGGAACTTTACCGTTCAACAACCGCAAGCCGCCTTAGAAATTAACTCCATTACCCATAATGCGGCCAACAATCCCCTCGGCCCCGGCAGCAACTTCTTAGCGACCCTCAACGGAACCCCCAATTCGCAAGTCTCTATCCTGATGGTTCAAGATGGTCGTACCATTCGCGAACTGCGGGCGCAAGAAGTGGCCGCAGGCGTATACGTTGCCACTTTAAACGTTCAAGCAAGCGATCGCATTAACGAAGGCATCATCATCGGTCGCCTGCAACGCCAAAACCAAACCACCTACGCCGCCGCCCCTCAAAGCGCCATCTTCACCACCACCGTCACTGGCAACGTCGCCCCCCAACTCGGCGGTACGGGAACCGGAACCGGTCCAGTCAGCGTTCAACCTGAATTGCAACCCATCTTTACCAGCCACAATGATGGCGAAACCATTACCGGGCGAGGCTTTACCCTCAGCGGTCAAGGTCAACCCAACGCCACCATCGAGATCAACGTTGTCGCTAGGGTTCGCGTCCTTGGGGGCGTTATTAGTGCGGGTAACGAAACGCTGATCGACCAATCGGTGCGAACCGACGCCAACGGTAACTTTACACTCCGCGTTCCACCCCCGGCAATTCTGTCCTCCGGCACCAGTTATGTGGTGACAGCAACCACGCGAGGCACCACCGACGCGCCCACTCAGATTACCCTCTATCAGCGCTAACTGCGAATTCCCTTTAAAAGCGGTTTCTCAAGGCACATTATCCCCATAATGTGCCTTTCTCAACTCCACCCCTTTGACTGCCGCTATACTCAAAGGATTAATAGCGCAAGCAGTTTAGTTGGATTAGCATAAATTGGGAATGTAGGTCACAGTTTATGGACTTGATAGCGGGAACGGTTCTTCAAGAGGGAAAGTACATCATTGCGGAAGTTTTAGGTCAAGGTGGATTTGGTACAACCTACCGGGCAACCCATACCTATCTCGGTCAATCCGTTGTTCTTAAAACCCTCAATGAAAATTTGCGCCAACACGCCAATTTTGATAAGTTTCAACAGCAATTTGTTGCCGAAGCCCAACGCCTCGCCAAATGCGCTCATCCGAATATTGTGAAAGTGCTTGACTTCTTTGAGGAGTCCGGGTTGTCATTCATCGTCATGGAATATATCCCCGGTCAAACCCTCGCAGAACTGATTAAATCGGGGCAGCCGCTTCCGGAAGTCAAAGCCGTTCATTACCTGCGCCAGGTGGCAGAAGCATTAAGTATCGTTCACCAAAACGGCCTGCTGCATCGCGATGTCAAACCCCAAAATATTATGCGGCGACATGGTAGCGATTTTGTCGTGCTGATTGACTTTGGCATTGCTCGCGAATTTACCCCCGATACCACTCAAACCCATACGGGTTTGCTTTCCGAAGGATATGCTCCCATTGAGCAATATTTGCCACAAGGCAAGCGCAGCCCCGCAACTGATATTTATGCCCTAGCGGCCACTTTATATTGCTTGCTGACCGGCAGAGCGCCGATTGCGGCCCCCTTGCGCGATCGCATTCCCCTCGTTGCGCCTCGCCAATTACAGCCCAGCCTCAGTTTAGCGGTAGAAAGCGCCACCTTAGCCGGCCTAGAGATGGAAGCTAGCGATCGCCCTCAAACCGTAGAAGAGTGGCTCGCCCTACTCCCCACCCCCGTCCTCAGCGAGACTGGCAACTCCGGACGCCCGCAACTAGAAGTCACCCAAACCGGCATCACCTTACCGCTGATTCATCCCCCTAGCCGCCCCTCCGTCTCCTCTCGCCCCTCTGCCCCCGTTGCTTTACCCTCCTCCGCCCCGGTAGCGGTTCCACCCCCTGAGCGCAAAGCGATTCCAGTTCTCTGGGTCATTGGCAGCGCGATCGCCCTCATCGCCGGAACCACTGGTTTCTGGCTCGTTCGCCACACCTTCATCCCAAACGCCCCCAAACCCATTCCCGCTCAATCCTTCCCCCCTCGCAACCTCCCCTCAGAATCTCCTAGCCCCGAAGTTAATGATTTGAATTCCCCCCCTACTGACCCAGTTGCCCCACCGCCCGCCGCCAATCCAGAACCCTACGAACCCAGTTACACGCCCCCCGACTCGCCGCCCGCCGACGAAGTGATTCCCGAAACCCCCATCGAACCCGACTATCCCGTCGAAGACTACCTCGAACCCGAATATCCCCCCGCAGAAGTGATTCCCGAACCCGAACCGGAACCGGAACCCGCACCAACCCCCCTACCCGAAGCCACCACTCCCCCGATTCAACCCTCTCCCGAACCCGTCTTATCGCCCTTCCCCGCCCCGCTTCCGCCCGCCGCCGATACCATCGTCCCCAATACCCCGTGAGCGATCGCTCGCACTGGCTGTTACCCTAGAAGGCCGCAGGATAGGGAGGAACCACGTTATAATTTGGGGCGAACGCATCCCCAATGTTTGACTATGAGTAACCCTCTCGTCCACGCTTTTTTTGTTGGTAGAGCCTTAGCCGAAACGATTGGCGAAGAAATTGAGCGCAACCTCACGGATGCGGCCAGCGAACTCGGCAAATTTGATGCCGAGCAACGAGAACGCCTGCGTCAGTTTGTCGCTCAAGTGATTGAACGCGCAAACGCTGCTGAAGAATCAGCCATGCAAGGGCGGACAACCTCAACCCTCGTTAAATATGGCTCGCAGCCCTCAGACTTGCAGGCCACCATTGATGAATTGCGGGCAGAAATTGCTCAACTTCGCACGGAGTTGCAGCGCTACCGCAATCGCTCAACTAAGCCCAACTCCCTCTAGGGAAGTTAGAGCGCCAAAATCGGGCAAACCTTTATTTCTTAGACAGCAGATCCCTCATTTATTCTTTACTTGTGTTCAACTTCCGTGAATGTTCAGTCTGAGGATACGCAAACCCTTACACAACCAGTGACTCGGATGGAAAAAGCCTATAAAAACAAGGCTTATCGGTGGAATCGGATTAAATATTCTCGCCGTCGGCGTTTTGTTGATATCTGGACGTTTGTTTGGCTATTTCTGGGTTCCCTCTGGTTGAACAGCAAACCCTGGAGCTATGCCGGGGGTATGACGGAAGAAAAGCAAGCCGCACGCCGACGCGCTCAAGCGATTTGGATACGCGAAACGTTTTTAGACCTAGGGCCGACTTTTATTAAAGTTGGGCAACTGTTTTCCACGCGCGCAGATCTGTTCCCAGCAGAATATGTTGAAGAACTCTCGAAACTGCAAGACCGAGTTCCGGCCTTTGAACCAGAGAAAGTCGAAGCAATTATCCTAGAAGACCTCGGCAAAAACATCAACGAACTCTATCGCAGTTTTGACCTCACTCCCTTAGCAGCGGCGAGTTTGGGTCAAGTGCATCGCGCCCAACTCAACAGCGGCGAAGAAGTGGTTGTTAAAGTTCAACGACCGGGCTTGCGCCAGTTATTTACAATTGATTTAGAGATTCTTAAAGGCATTACTCGCTATTTTCAGAACCATCCTGATTGGGGTCGGGGTCGCGATTGGATGGGGATTTATGAGGAATGCTGTCGGATTTTGTGGGAAGAAATTGATTATCTCAATGAAGGGCGCAACGCCGATACGTTTCGCCGCAACTTCCGTACCGAAGATTGGGTAAAGGTGCCTAGGGTATATTGGCGCTATGCTTCGCCCCGCGTGTTGACTTTGGAATATTTACCCGGAATTAAGATTAGCCACTATGAAGCGTTGGAAGCAGCAGGGTTAGAGCGTCGGGTGCTGGCTCAACTAGGGGCAAAAGCCTATTTAATGCAAATTTTGAATAATGGCTTTTTCCATGCAGACCCCCACCCCGGAAATATTGCCGTCAGTCCAGAAGGGGCGCTGATTTTTTATGATTTTGGCATGATGGGTCAAATTCAGCCCCTGACGCGCGAAAAGCTGATGGATACGTTTTTTGGGATTGCTCAAAAAGATGGCGATCGCGTCGTTAAGTCTTTAATTGAATTAGGAGCCTTAGCCCCAACTGAAGATATGGGGCCGGTGCGCCGTTCGGTGCAATATATGCTGGATAATTTCATGGATCAGCCGTTTGAAACCCAATCGGTGGCTGAGATTAGCGACGACCTCTATGAGATTGCTTATAACCAGCCGTTCCGCTTTCCAGCAACCTTTACCTTTGTGATGCGAGCATTTTCGACCCTAGAAGGGGTGGGTAAAGGTCTCGATCCCGAATTTAACTTTATGGAAGTGGCCAAACCATACGCAATGCAGATTATGAGTAACGGAAATACTTCACCCGGTAATGACATTATTAGCGAACTCAGCCGCCAAGCCGCACAAGTAAGTAATACAGCCTTTGGTCTTCCCCGTCGCTTGGAATATACCCTCGATAAGCTAGAACGGGGCGATATTCGCGTCCGGGTACGCTCTACAGAAACAGACCGCCTCTTGCGTCGGCTGACTGGGGTGAATATGGGTACGAATTATGCCGTGATTATTGCTGCTTTGCTCGTGTCGGCAACGGTATTATTAGTGAATGGCTATGCTCTACTTGCGGGTGTGGGTCTGGCGATCGCGATCGTCCTGGGCGTCGCGCTCATTCGCCTGATCCGACGGCTGAATCGTTACGAACGGATGCCCTAGTTGAAAAATCTGTGAGGAAGCCCGCAAAAGACTCGAAAAAAGTCACTTTATGCTTCACACTAAAGTTTAGAGTTAAAGTTTACTCCGTTGTTGGTAGCGTGTTTTCCCTTCTATGAAACGTCTCTTTACGGGTCAAAGCGATACGGGGTTAGTCCGCCCTGTCAATCAGGATTCCTTCTACTACGACCCTGAAGGACGATTTTTCATTGTAGCTGACGGGATGGGCGGTCATGCTGGCGGTCAAGAAGCCAGTCGGATTGCAGCGGACACCATCACCAATTATCTGCTAGAGCGCTGGGATTCAGAAGACGAGTCTGAAGCCTTGCTAGAAGCAGCCTTGCTGAAGGCCAACCAGGCCATTCTCCTCGATCAAAATCAGCATCCCGAACGGTCTGACATGGGAACCACCGTCGTGGTGTTAATTTTTCGCGAAACTGATATGCAGCCTTGGTGCGCTCATGTGGGAGATTCGCGCTTATACCGCCTGCGCGGCCCCCATTTAGAACAAATCACCGAAGATCACACTTGGGTCGCCCGCGCCATGAAGGAGGGCATTCTGACGCCCGATCAGGCCCGCGTTCATCCCTGGCGTCATGTATTGTCTCAGTGTTTGGGACGAGAAGATTTAGGTCAGATTGAGACTCAGCAGTTTGAGGTGCAAACAGGCGATCGCCTGTTAATCTGTAGCGATGGCTTAACAGAAGAACTCTCCGATCTGGTCATTGCTCAAAACCTCAAAGGGATTCGCGCCTGCGAAAAAGCCGCCGAAGAACTCATCCTCGCCGCCAAAAAACACGGAGGACGCGACAATATCACCGTCGTCCTGATCGCGATTGGTTCAGACGGCAATTCTGACTAACGCCTAGCTCAACCCCCCATTAACCTAGCAATGCCTTAGCCTAGCAACGCCAGCATCGTTTCGCTAGGCATTTTGTGCATCCTGCCCATCCCCCCACCTCCCCATCCCCCCACCTCCCCATCCCCCCATCCTCTTCTCCCCCACCTCGACCTCAAAATCAAGCTTTCCCCGCAATAATTTGACATTTTGTTCAGACTGAGCATTTTTACTCGGTAGAACTTGCTAAAACATCATTAGCAAAAGTACCTCGGAGGAATGAGGTGCATTTTGTCAAATGATTGATATACTCTGTTACATTAGGGAGCAAAAGACCTAAGTCTCCGTCAGAAGGAAGAGCAGAAACGTTAGTGCAGTTATCTGATCGACCCCAAGAAATAAGCCAAAGGTCAGTGCGATTGCTCCAATCGTTTCCGAAAATCTGGTTTCCTACAGTTCATTGGAGTTACTACGATGGATCAACCTATCAAACTTTCCCTAGAGCAACAATTCAGCATCCGTTCCTTCCAAACCCAAGTCCAACAAATGAGCCGAGAACAGGCACAGGACTTTTTAGTGAAGCTCTACGAACAAATGATGATGCGAGAGACCATGTACAAACAGTTCCTCAAATACGAATGGGGACTAGAACCTCGCCCCCAAGAGTAACGTAAAGCCTTGTGAGTCATAGGCGACCTCCGTCTCTTGCTTTGTTCGCGATCTGCGGAAAGAAGCTGGGGGTGTTGGGGCGTCAACTCCTAAAATCGCATCAAGACCGTTAACTCCTCTTTCGTTATAGAGAATTCTCAATCTATCTTCGTACGGTTCGCTCGCCTCTATTTGCGACCGATGAGATCTGTCTAAGTCTTATAAAAACGCAATACAACTTCTGTAAACTTAGGATTCCCTGAGCATTAGCCAGTCAAGTCCGGCATCCGAGAATGCTAGTGTGGTGTAAGAAATACTGTGCGATTCCGTTTTACGGATCGCGATCGCGAAGCGCCACCTAAAAAAACTTCTTTATGTTTAGACGTGCCTTAATTTGTACTGACTTTTCCGATGGCTTGCATCGCCTAGCGAACTTCGTCCCTAGTCTAGGAGCAAGCGGTTTAGAGCAAATCGTCTTTTTTCATACTGTTCCCCTATTAGAAGTGGGCGGTATCCCTAGAGAAGACAAGCAAAAAATAGAAAAAGCTCAATCGCGCCTCGGTAAAGCATTAGAGAACGTTCCAGACGGTTTAGAAGTCAATGTCGAAGTGTTGTCTTCTAATAAACCCCAGGATAGTATTTTCAAAGCGGCACAGACCCATCACTCCGATGTAATTATCACCGGAGCCAATACGCGCAGCTTGCTCAACGAAACGGTGTTTGGCAGTACCACCTTGAGTATTTCCGAGCAAACCAGTACCCCCTTGATGGTTTTGCGACCTCAACTGATTTCGACTTATACCTGCGAAGAACTCGATTTGCGCTGTCGCCACCTATTCCGCTACATTATGCTGGCTTATGACGATAGCGACTCGGCCAAATATCTGCTCGATCGTTTCAAGACAACTGCCCAAAATCGACCCGCCAATTCCTTACAAGAATGCTTGCTGATTTGGGTGATTGAGGATGGGGGACGCCGAGAACTGCGAAGTCCAGAACAACTCGAAGAGGCTCGCCAGAAACTTGAAAACATCAAACAAGACCTAGTGGCGCTCGATTTGAAAGTGCAGGTAGAGGTACGGCGCGGCGAACCGCTTTTAGAGCTTTTAGACGCGGCTTTAGAGTTTGATATTAGCGCGATCGCCGTTTCCTCAACGCGCTCCAACAAACTTTTAGAATGGTCAGCACCCAGCTTTAGTAGCGAGGTATTGCGCCGCAGTTGGCATCCTACCCTGTTTTTCTCGCCGGGAAAGAAAGGTTAGGTTTTCAGGACATTTCCCAAACGAACTGAACTTTGGCGAGCAAATTGCGGGAGATTGGGGAACGATAGAAGGTGACAGATCGGGCATTTGCTAGCGTGCAAAGCAATGGGGCAAATGCCCTATAATAACTCCACCTAAAATTATCTGCTGGGGTGGCTGTCCTTCTCACAATAGCCGAGCCAGGTATTTTAAATGAGCCAAGCCATCGCGATCCATCTTGACCCCTTTCTTCCATAGCTCAAGGAAAGTTGACCGTGAAAACCCTCCAACTTTCTAGTTTACGCAGCAAGCTGATCGTTTCCTTTCTCAGCGTGGCTCTGCTTCCCCTGCTGATTGTATCGGCAATTAATCAGCGGGCGATGCAAGAGGCTTTAATGACAAGTGCCAATCAATCGCTGCTGGCGACAGCTTCGCAAACGGCCTTAAGTATCGATGCCTTTATTGCCAATAATTTAAATGCGGTACGGGTGGAGGCTCAACTTCCCTTGGTGAGTCGTTACCTCAGTGCCTCTGTTGAAGACAGAACCCAGTTAAGAACAGATGCTGAGGCGGTGTTGCGGGCGTTAAATCGGAAAGATACGCTCAATATTATCTCCTATTCCTTAATTACCCTCGATGGGATTACGGTACTGGATACGAATGTTGGGCAGATTGGGAGCGATCGCTCCCAACAAGACTACTTTCAAAGAGCGATTAACAGCGGTTTGCCATTTGTCTCTCCCGTGCGTTATTCTGCTCAAACTCAAACCATGAGCATCCATTTTAGTAGTCCCGTGCGTAATGCCTTTGGTGAGATTACCGGCGTCTTGGCTCTACGCTATAATTCCAACGCTTTACAACGGCTGATCAATCAAAATACGCAAATTTTTGGGAGAAGCGATGCGTTTGCGATTTTATTCGATGAGAATTACGTGCGTTTAGCGAATGGCTATTCCACAAATAGTATTTTAAAGTCTGTTGTCCCTCTACCGACCCCGAAACGCGAACAACTCCAGGCGGAAGGTCGGTTGCGTCCCGGATCGAGCGAAGAAGCCTCGACGAATCTTCCCCAGTTTCAAGCCGGGTTAGAGCAGATGTCAACCCAGCCGTTTTTCCAAACCTACATTGCAGACAGTCGCGAGTTAAAAGCCGCCGCCGCCACTCGCCTAGAAACCATGCCTTGGTCTGTGGTGTTTGTCCAGTCTCGTTCTAGCTTTTTAGCGCCGATCCGAGCGCAATTTTATCAAACTTTGGGGTTAGGTTTGGCGATCGCGCTGGCTGTTTTGGCGGTTGCTGTGGCAATGGGACAATGGTTGGCACAACCTTTACTGCATTTAACCAGTATTATGACGCGGTTTACCGCCGGGAACTTGAAAGCGCGCGCGCGGGTAGCTTCCCAGGATGAAACGGGAATTTTGGCGGCTTGTTTTAATACAATGGCGAATCAACTCGAAAAGCTGGTGCAAGGGTTGGAGGAACGAACGCGAGAGTTGGAGGTGAGTCAGGCGGTAACGGTGGCGGTGAGCGAGTTATCGCGATCGCTATTAGATTCTCGCAAGTTGCTGCAAGATGCCATCTCCACCATGCAGGCGTTGTTTGACCTCAAGGATGTGCAAATCTACTTATTCGATCGCGCCACTCAAACCCTGCAAGCCTTTTCTCCGGACTCTCAAACACCTATTAACCCTACTTGCATTGAGATTGAGAGCGATATCCCAATGGCCCTCATGGTGTTGAACCAATAGAAAAAGATAACTAGAAACATCCGCCTTGTCTGCGGCAAAAATAGGGACAATGCCAAAGGCGCGATCTTGAAGTAGAGCCGGAAACTTAACCATA
>JAAHGE010000730.1 GCA_010672635.1 Desertifilum sp. SIO1I2
TGGAAATGCAAGTATTGCAACAACTTGTCGAGGGCAAAAGCAATACAGAAATTGGCTTTAAACTGGGTGTAAGTGCAAACACGATCAAAGGTCACGTACAGCAGATTATCCATAAGCTGAACGCTAGCGATCGCACTCAGGCAGCAGTAAAAGCGTTACGTTTAGGGTTGATTTAGCCTATTGGTTAGTAATTGTGCGCTAGCTAGCCTTTGTAGTCCCCGTTCTATAGCAAGACAACAGCAGTATTAACTTTTCAGCTTTGTTTTTTGTGTGTTTCCTGCGGTTCGGCTGCTAAAAAATTTCTTTTTTCTTAACTTGATACTACAGGCAACGTAAACCAAAAGCTTACCCCTTGACCCAAGTTGCTCTCAACTCCAATCTGTCCGCCGTGCGCTTCCACAATTTGCCGACAAATATAAAGTCCTAAACCCGTTCCCGCACGACGCTGAGCATTAGTTCCTCGCACGTACAAATCAAACAAAGAGATACATTCAGCTTTTGGAATGCCCATTCCATTATCTGCAACGCTCACTCGTAACATTTTTTGAGTTGCATCTACTTGAGCATCCAACGTCAGCACAAAACCCGGTGGGTTGTATTTGAGTGCGTTGCCAATTAGATTTTCAAATACTCGCCAAAGCTGCTCTGCATCAGCATTAATCGGAGGCAAATCGGGAGTAATCCGATCAGCAACAACAACCTGGGACTTAGCTAACATTGGTTTCCAGGTTTTTAAGATACGGTTGGTCAAAGCGTAAAGTGATGTCGGTTGCAAGTTCAACGGATACCGCGAAACTTCCAATTGTTGCGTTTCTACAAGAAAATCAATCAGATGGAGCTGACGATGGCAACTATCCAGCATAACTTCTACAGTCTGCCGATCGATGACAACACTCGCTGGAGCATTCTCCAGAAAACTTTGCAACAGCAGCAAAATTCCCGCAGTTGGATTTCGCAAGTCGTGAGAAACAGCATGAACGAATACCTTTAAATGTGACTGGGCTTGCTTGCGCTCTTGAATTTCCCGATTTAGCTGAATGTTCTGTGCAGCTAGTTGTTCGTTGTTCGTTCGTAACTGCTGTTGATAGCGGCGTATCGCCAGTTGCTGTTCTACTCGTGCTAATACTTCAATCGGTTCAAATGGTTTGGTAATATAGTCAGCGCCCCCGACTTCAAAGCCTTTTACTTTATCGAACACATCATCGGCAGCGCTAATAAAAATAATCGGTATCTCTTTGGTAATATTTGATGCTTTAAGCCGCTTGCACACTTCATAACCATCGAGATCGGGCATTCTAATATCGAGTAAAATCAAGTCTGGTGCTTGCAGCGCGATCGCCTTGAATGCTCTTTCCCCGCTAACTACTTTCCGCACCCGATAGCCATTCTCAACCAGCATAGACGACAGCAGCCGAATGTTATCGGGAATGTCGTCAACAATCAAAATATCAGGTGGAACCAAGTTTTCAATCATCCCGCCTACCACGCACTACTCTATTTTTTAAGAGTTCCCGAAATTTACCCATTCCTATGTCCCCAGCGGCTTTTCGATCGGATTTCACATCAGCAGTTGTCACTGGTTCAGTTGAATCATCGGGAAGTGGTAGCAATTCATAGGCAGCACGAATGCGACGATCGAGTTCTGTATCAATATCGAGTGGCTGTCTAGTTCTAGGATCTAGCGATTGCAAATCAGCTCGTTTTTCAAGTTGGGATCGAATGTGAGTGTCCCATAGCGCTTCCGATTCTTTGGCGCGTTTGAGGTCAGAAGGCTTAACCGGAACTTTTAAAGGATAAGGAAACAGCGCTTCCGTACCAGAACCATAAGCTGGAGAGGTAATTACGCACTTACCTTGGGGAAATCTTAAAATTTCGTCAGCACTAATGAGCGGTTTCTTTTGCAGTTGTTCGTTCCAATTGATAGAACGGCTAGTCTGATGACCCATTGAGCTACCCGTAGAGCGATTTTTAATCAGGACTTCGACCTCTCCGTAGCGTTTAGAATATTTCTCTGCCGTATCGTAATCGCCTGGATTGAACAGTACGTGAGTTGACAGCGCACTGGCGATCGCTGCTCCTTTTTTATCTCCGTAGAGGTTATACAATTGGTTCAAGCTCTGAATGCCCACAATCGGTACGCCACCCGCACTCCGATATTCATTAGCCCACTGATCCATACGATCGAATTTGAGCGAAGGAAATTCGTCTAGACAATACACAAAGGGATCTGTTCTTTCTTTAGATAAATTGCTAACTACGCATAAGTGGATTGCTGCGGCTAGAAGTGGTCCAACTACAGCACGCCTTTGGTCATCTAACTTGAAAATAATGCACTTTTTCCCTGATAAAACAATGGGAATAGTACTTTGACCGATAAACGCCCGTAGCAAATCTTTTTGAATAAAAGCAGAATAAGTTGCTTCTGCTGTTGCTTTGATGCCTGCCACCGTTTTTTCCGCATCTTTCGAGCTTAAAAGCTGAGAGAAACTAGCAGCAATCCATCGATCCTTTGAAAATGGATCGATGGATTA
>JAAHGE010000731.1 GCA_010672635.1 Desertifilum sp. SIO1I2
TGCTGCTACGTCGGCTTGTTGCGTAGCAGTGTGCTGAGTTGATAATTATCAAATTTTCCTGTCTCTTCTTCCCTAACCCCCACCTCCCCATCCCCCCATCTCCCCATCTCCCCACCTCCCAATTCCCCGAATTCTTCAACTAGCGCTATGCTGAGAACTGAGTTGAGCTAATGGACTGGAGGAAGCCAAGTGAATATCTTTGGCGTTGGTTTACCGGAAATGCTAGTAATTTTGGTAGTGGCGCTGTTGATTTTTGGGCCGAAGAAGTTGCCAGAAATTGGTCAAAGCGTGGCTAAAACCCTGAAAAGCTTTAAAAAGGCCTCTGAAGAGTTTGAGGCTGAGTTTAAGCGAGAAGCCGAACAAATTGAGAACTCGATTCAGTCTAAGCCGCTAGCGTCTGGGGAAACCAAAACGGAGAAAAAGGTTGAGGTGGAACCTCAAGGGGCTTCAGAAAATGGCGTGGTGAGTGCTTCTGAACAAGGATAAATGTCACAGGCAGCAGACTTACCCGCTTTAGTAATTCCTCAGTTAATTGTTGGCTTGGGGAACCCTGGCGCAAAATACGAACGGACGCGCCACAATATTGGCTTCGATGTAGTGGATGCTTTAGCTAAAACCTGGCAGATTTCGTTGGCTGAAAATAAGCGGTTTCAGGGCGTTTTTGGGGAAGGTTTAGGCCCGAAGGACAAGATTCGCTTGCTTAAACCGTTGACTTATATGAATCTTTCGGGGCAGGCAATTCGCGCTGTGGTGGATTGGTATAAGCTGTCCCCAACTTCGGTTTTGATCGTTTATGACGATATGGATCTGCCAGTCGGTCGAATTCGCTTGCGGCTTTCGGGTTCGGCTGGCGGTCATAATGGGATGAAAAGCGCGATCGCACATTTAGGCACCCAAGAGTTTCCCCGTTTGCGGGTGGGAATTGGCAGCCCTAAAGCAGCTAGCGCATCGGTTAAGGAGTCGGATACGGTTTCGTTTGTTCTGGGCAAATTTTCCCCTGAAGAGCAGAAATTGATGCCAGAGGTGATACAAAGCGCGATCGCAGCTACGGAGGTCAGTCTCAAGCAAGGTGTAGAAAAGGCAATGAGTCTCTACAATGGTCGAAATGTTGCGGAGTAGCCAGGTGAGTTCTAAACCTTTACCGACAACAACCGCTTACGTTCGCGTGCTGCGTCAGTCGTGGCAGCACGGCAAAATTGAAGGAGAAGTCACCGCTAATGATTATCAGTGGGAATTTCAATGGAACTTTCGAGGGGGGAAGCTTTCCGTTAGACCTTCCCTCGGACGCGCGTTAATTCAAGAACCTCTAGGTCGCTTTTTAGAACAGCGAGATTATCAGCTAGAACCTGGAGGCGATTATTCGTTTACAATTCGCGCTCAACTTTAACATGGGGGAAGTTGCAAGAGACGCTGAAAAGAATTTCCCCCATCCAAACTAGCCTTGAGCAAAATGAGGGGCTTGCGTTCTGAAGGCGTCGTAGCCTCTACGGTAAAAGCAGTTATCCGATTGAGGCTTTTTGCCGCACTTGGCATCGTTCCAGCCTTGTTGTTCAAACGCATAAAAGCCTTCTTCGTGAAAGTAGGGATCGCCGTAGTAAACATCGCGATCGCAGTCACTGACAAATGCTTTCATTTACTCTAGTCCTCTCATCCACACCCAAAGTTTACCAGGATGTTTTGATTTGCCAAGAGGGGTCTAGACCAGACTTGTAACTGGTTATTTTTGGTAAATTAGCCTCGCAAGGTATCGTAATGTCGAACGATGACTTTTCTGTCTTCAGCCGGATCTGTCGGCTTTCAGACTTAGATACTATCGTCGCATTTGAGTAAAAACGGCTACAGGAGATCGCCCATGTTGGAGTTATATCAATTTGAAATGTCGCAATACTCTGAGAAAGTGCGGCTCATGTTGGACTATAAGGGACTGGCTTACCGCAAAATCGAAGTCACCCCAGGGATTGGTCAAATTGATGTGTATCGCTTATCGGGTCAGCGACAAGTCCCCGTTCTCAAAGATGGCAGTACGGTCATTGCTGATTCAACGGCGATCGCGTTTTACCTCGATCGCCAATATCCCGATCGCCCTTTGATCCCCACAGAACCCTACCCGCGCGGACTATGCTTAATGATGGAAGAGTGGGCTGATGAATCGATTGGGGTGAAAAGTCGTAAAGCCTTGTTTGGCGGTTTGAGCCAAGACCAAAACTTCCGCACGGCCGTTTTACCCACTTCTACCCCCGATATTGTTAAAACCATTATTAGTTCGATACCTAGCGATATCCTCAAGGTGTTGGGGTTTGGCGTGGGTGCTAGTCCGGATGAAGTGAAAGCGGCTCAAGATGCGCTCCGACAAGATTTAGAAGCCTTAAGCTTGATCTTGCTGGATAAGCCCTACCTGGTGGGCGATCGCCCGACGCTGGCTGATTTTGCGGTCGCGGGTTTGAGCATCCTGATTAAATTCCCTTCAGGTCCTTACCTCGATATCCCTGATAACCTCAAAGGAAAAGGCATTCCCGGTCTTGCAGAC
>JAAHGE010000732.1 GCA_010672635.1 Desertifilum sp. SIO1I2
TTGAGAGTGATGGAACAGCATCTCGCCCAAAACGCCTACTTTGTCGATAACCGCTATACCATCGCAGATATTGCTCTATTTGCCTATACTCACGTTGCTGAAGAAGGCGGTTATGACCTTGCAGGCTTCCCAGCCATTCGCAATTGGATAGAGCGCATTCAAGCTCAACCTCAACATATCCCGATTACCGATCCTTGTACAGGCAGTTAATCCACTTCCACCAAAATGCCAAATCGATATCCCTTACCGTAAACCGTATGAATTAAAGGCACCTCTCCCGATGCCTCAATTTTGCGACGGAGTAGGCGAATTTGGGCTGCCAAAACATTACTGCTAGGTTTCTCGCTATCCGACCAAACCGAAGCATGAATTTGGCGGTGAGTGAGCAACTGTCCTGGATGGCGCATGAAATATTCTAGTAACTGAGTTTCCTTCTCTGAAAGTTCTATCGCCCGCCCTTGGCGATACGCTAACTGATTTTCACAGTCTAACTCTAGATCGTCAACCTGCAAGCGAGGCGCGCTAACTGTTTCGCTACGCGACACCTCGCGACGCAATAGCGCCCTTACCCTGGCTAGCAATTCCCGCAATTCAAACGGCTTCACCAAATAATCATCCGCCCCCGCATCCAATCCCGCCACCCGGTCGTCCACCGTATCTTTAGCCGTCAGGAAAAGCACGGGCGTCGCAATCTTATGTTGGCGCAATTCTTGGCACAACTCTAACCCCGACTGTTGCGGCAACATCCAATCGAGAATTAACAATTCATAAGCATGATGCGCGATTAACTCTCCCGCCGCCGTCCCATCATAGGCAATATCTACCTCATACCCTTCGCGCTCTAAAACGCGGCTTAATGAATGGGTCAGTTCAACTTCATCATCCACTAACAGAATTCGGGCCATAGGAGCAAATTTAAAGAGGCTTGGGAGTTTTACATTCAGCTTGCGCTTCATACAACCACTCTTGCATTGCTGGTAGCGACCAAAGAGTGCGGATGTATTCTTGGCAGCAATCGTCTAAAACTACATCATACGTGACAAAGCGGGAAATAACGGGAGCAAACATCGCATCTGCAATCGAAAAAGAACCAAACAGAAACCCCCCCTCTCGTCCATAGGTTTGACGACAGCCTCGCCAAAGGTTGCTGATACGGTCAATATCTGCCTGTACCTTTAAAGTCCGTCCCGTACCTGGAAGCCTTGCACAACAGTTCATCGGCATATTGCGTCGAAGTTCAGCAAACCCAGAGTGCATTTCACAACTCACTGCGCGGGCAACTGCGCGGGCTGTGGTATCCTGGGGCCAAAGCTGAGGGGCGTAGCGTTCTGCAATATATTCGCAAATTGCTAAAGATTCCCAAATCGTTAAATCCCCATCTTGCAAAACAGGAACTTTTCCGGTGGGAGAATAGCGCAAAATCTCAGTATGGGTCGTTGGGGTATCGAGAGGAATGCAAATTTCTTGGAATTCAACGCCAGCCTGTTTCAAGGCTAACCAAGGTCGCAGCGACCACGAAGAATAGTTTTTACTGCCGATAATTAAGGCTAGGTTGCTCATGCGGCACCGAATATGCAAGGAAAACTTCTAGCCTAGTGTAGGAGATTTCCGCTTTTTCTCGGTTAATGTTCCCGCATTCGGTGATAATCAAGGTCTGCACGTTTGTTTTTGTAGATGCCATGATTACCGTTGCACTGCCCAAGGGCGCACTTCTCAAAGACAGCATTCAAACTTTTAAAGCCCTTGGCTTAGATTTTAGTGCTTTTCTCGATTCTTCTAATCGCCAGTTGCAAATTATAGACCCGACGCAAACGGCGAAAGCCCTCCTCGTTCGCGCCCAAGATGTGCCTGTTTACGTTGAATACGGTCAAGCGCAATTGGGGGTGGTGGGTTACGATGTGCTGCGAGAGAAGAAACCGGCTGTTGCGGATTTAGCTGATTTACGCTACGGAAAATGCCGCATGTCAGTAGCGGTCAAAGCGGCAAGTCCCTATCGGTCGGCTTTGGAATTGTCTCCCCACTGTCGGGTTGCGTCTAAGTTTGTGTATTGCGCCCGCGAATATTTTCATAGTATTGATTTACCTGTGGAAATTATCCCGCTTTATGGTTCGGTTGAGTTGGGGCCAATTACGGGGATGTCGGAAGCTATTGTTGATTTGGTATCAACGGGTCGGACTTTAAAGGAAAATGGCTTGATTGAGATTGAAGTCTTATTTGAAAGCACGGCGCGTTTAATTGCTCATCCCCTAAGCTATCGCTTAAATTCTGATGGGATGAATGAATGGATTGAAAAAATTCGTGCTTCTCTTTTAGCGCCTGCTTAGGAAGGAGTTTGAAAAGGTATGGCGTGTGAATGTTAATCGCTCAGAGAACCCCCCTAGCCCCCCAATTTAGCCTATGCATTACTCACATCTTTTGTAATAATCTTGAAAGCCTTATCTGAAAAAGCTTTAAAGAAGCATCGCTACCACCAGCCTTGACAAAAGACTACTGATTCCTCTTGAGAAAAGGTGGAATTTATT
>JAAHGE010000733.1 GCA_010672635.1 Desertifilum sp. SIO1I2
AAATCGATTTCATTTGCCGGGTTGCCCAGTCCCTTCAGAGCAACTCGATACCATTCGCTGACTGTCGATTGGGATACACTACCAAAGGAACTGGAAGTCATTGCATGGACAGAAGACGACTTAATTATGGGCTTACAGCATCGTCAGTATCCTTGGATTCAGGGCGTTCAGTTTCACCCAGAGAGCGTATTAACCGATATCAACCATCAGAAACAATTGTTCAGAAACTTCTTTTCCTTGCTGGATGAAAGCATCTCCTTGACAAGTGGCTGGGAAATCTAGCAAATGAAATCGATTTAGTCGATCGTGGGTGGAAAGTTATCGCGATCGCCCTCACCCTAGTTTACTCTTTCTGTATTAGTGCGATCTGGGTGGGGCAATTTCGTATCAGGCTAAAATAGGCAGAGAATGCCTAGAGGAAAACTCCATGCTTCAATCAACGGAACACTGTCACATTGTTAGAAATAGCGAAATTCTAAGCGGCGAACCTATTATCAGAGGAACAAGAACTCCGGTTCGTGCGATCGTGGAAATGTGGCGTATTGGAGTTTCGCCTGAAGAGATTCCTCAGCGTTTGCCGCATCTTGTTCTATCACAAGTTTTTGATGCTCTTAGCTATTACCTAGATCATCAAGTAGAAATCAATGAATATATTGAGCGTAATCGAATTCCTGATGAGTTAATCGATCCGCGAGTTCGGAAAGCATGACTGATATTTTTATTCATATTTATTTGGATGAAGATGTTGATGTGCTTGTGGCAACTCTTCTACGCTCTCGTGGGTTTGAGGCGACAACACAAAATCAAGCAGAACAACTTGGCAAAACTGATGTTGAGCAATTGGAGTACGCTGTGAGTCAAAGAGCAGCTATTCTTACCCATAATCGAACTGATTTTGAAGAGCTAGCACGAGGATACTTCGAGCAGGGAAAGCTGCACTATGGAATCATTATTTCTGTCAGAAATCCCTATCAAGAAATTGTGCAAAGGTTGCTGGCAATTCTGAATAGCACAACTGCCGATGAAATGGAAAATCAAATTCTTTACATCTGATGCTGAAGCTATTTTAGGGCGATTGCCTGAGCAAATTCGGATAGCTTTAACTGAGCGTGCGAGTGAGATTGAGTATCCAAGTGAAGTTGTAGTTGAGATGGCGATCGCAAGTTTCCTCGATTCAGAGGCGTTAGGTTTTGCAGATTGCCAGCCAGGGCGCGGTCAGTAGAGCTTTGCAGTGGGCGAATTGTGCCTAGAATACAATGGGGAGAGGAGTTATGGCGATCGCCTTCAGTCTAGCCTCTTCTTTTGGGATTAGTGCGATCGCGGGAACTCCAAAAGCGATCGCGGAAATTCCCCATTCTTATAACAATGCGGGTTGAGTAAAAATGATGTATCGCTTCTCGTGCCTAATTCATTTTATCAAACGGTAATAACCCTTGTTTTAGCTTTAGATTCTAGCTGAAGTTTGGGAATAATGCGAATTTCCACATCATTGCCGAGAGCATTCAAGAATTTGAATAGTCGGTCGATTGAGAAGCCTGAGAGTTTTCCATTTAATAGAGCAGAAACTTTAGGCTGGTCAATCCCAAGAATCTTTGCTGCTTCAGTCTGAGTTAATCTCTTAGCATCAATCAAGTTACTGATTTGTCGGACAAGTTCCGCCTTAATCAGTAATTCATCAGAATTTGCAAGTCCTAAATCTGCAAAAACATTACCACTGCTTGATTGTACCTTAATTTGATCGCTCATCCCTATCCTCCTCTAAACGCTGCTTATAGTGCTGATCGTAATGCTCTTTTGCACGCATTAGGCGTGTGTCAATAAGTTTAATATCTTGCTTGGGAGTCGCAATTCCATGCTTAGACTTTTTTTGAAAAACATGTAGCACATATAAAACTTCCTCAAATCTAACCGTGTAGACTGCTCGATACGTATCCCCCTCAAAATCCTGAACAACTTCCAGAGCCGATGCTCCTTTAAAACCTTTAAGTGGTTTTACACTTGAATGTTTTTCGCCACATTGCGCCCGATACAGTGCATATCCAACAGCTTGTTGAACATCTTCAGGAAAGTCCTTCAAGTCATCAAGGGAACTAGCAATCCATTCAACTGGCTTTGGAGTTGGATTCATAATTCTGATTATGCTAGTTTTGGCATATTTTATCAAGTTAGAGGATGAAGTACACAATAGCTCTGTTCAATCTATTTCAGGTAGAAAATGCCCTAGCGTAAGTCAGACGACTGATTGAACCATGAGGTATGTCTTCGCATTCTGTAGGAGTCTGATAATAAGTAGGGGAGTTGTGGCGATCGCCTTCAGTCTAGCCTCTTCTTTTCGGATTAGTGCGATCGCGAGAACTCCAGAAGCCATAGCACAAGTCACCCAGTTTTAGGCGAGACATTGGTAGAAATTAGCGCAGACTAACTGTATAGACTAACACTGCCCTTAATCAGCGATCGCCCAAGTGCCTAAACTACCCTCTCTAGGTTAGGGCGATCGCGGTGGTGAAGCGATCGCACTAACA
>JAAHGE010000734.1 GCA_010672635.1 Desertifilum sp. SIO1I2
CATTCACTTAGGGGAACGGGATTGTTCAATTCAGCGCCGCCACCAAAAGTTACTCGAAGAAGCGGATATGCCCCAGACGAACAGATGCACATGGGACTGGTGTATCCCCATAGCGACCTCTACGCCCTAGCCGTCACCGCGATCGTGTTGCTGACAGGCAAAGAACCCCAACAATTAATCGACCCCTATACGCTGCGTTGGAATTGGCATAGTCAAGCGCAGGTTAGCCCCAAATTTAGGGAGATTCTAGATAAAATGCTGGCGCAGCGTCCCGGCGATCGCTTTATTGACGCCCAAGCCGTCTTACAAGCCCTACGCGGAGAATACATTCCCCCGACCCCTTCGCCCTACACCCAACCCCCGCCGACCGAGACAACTGGGGCAACTCAGGCAATCTCTTCCCCCGTTTCTCCTTCTCCGGCACCGCTACCTCCCGCGAAAAAAGGTGGGATCGCTCAAATTCTGATTGTCTTTGTGCTTCTGGTTGCGGCGGGTGGCGTCGGTTGGTGGGGGGCAAATGCGTGGTTAGACTTTCAGGATAGTCCTGGCGAACCGGAAATCCCAATTACAGAGGAACCTTCACCGCCACCGCCAGAAGATCCGCTTTCGGAAGCTGAATTTCAGCGTAAGGAAGCCTTGCGTCAGCGGCGAGAACGGTTGGGAATTGACCGCAATTTTTATGTCGGTTTGGTGAATCGCGAGTTTTATAATGAGAATCCCCAATTGGGCAGTCGCCAACTCACCTCTGACCCGGAAGATGCCGAACTGCGGGCGCAATGGGATCGAATTGCTTCAGAAATTCTCGATCGCTTAGAACCTTTGAGTTCTCAGGCGCGTCAGCGTTTGGGTAACTTTAGCAGCACCGATATCGATCGCTGGCGTTCAGAAATTAACCAGCGCCGCTTGGGAAGCCGTTCTCTCAACGACCTAACAGACGCCAGGTTTAAAGCTTGGTTTGGTTTCCTCCCCTTAGACGAATTTGCCAATGCGGCTGCTTTTCTCAGGAGTCCCTACGGGCAGATCTGGCAGGCGATCGCCTCTGACTACGTGCAAGCCATTTCTCAAGGAACCGCCCTAGAACGAATTACCTTTCGCCAGGGAGAAACCGGAACCACAGTTAGGGGAAGCTTGCAACCGGGTGAAGGTAAAGCCTATGTTGCTCAGTTAGCGAACGATCAAGTCCTGCGGGTAAACTTACAAGCCCCCAACCAAGCCTCATTGCTATCGGTTTATCCCCCTTCCGGCAGCGATCCGGCGTTACTCGAAGATTCTGTAGAAACCTCGGTGACGGTTTCCCCAACCAAGCAAGGCTTCTACGAATTTGTGGCGATCAATCAGTCTTTAGATCCTATTGACTACCAATTAACCATTGAAGCCCAAAATTTGCCAACGGCTTCCCCAACCCCCTAAAAGGAACTTCAATCCTTAGACGCTCTCAGTTGAGAGTATGAAAAAACTTGTTTCTGGTTTCCGAGTTTTATCGCCTTGCTTGGCTGGGTGAAATATGGCAAGGTGCTATAGCTAGCGGCGTGCTGAATAAAAATACAGATCGAAGTCTCTAATAGACAGAAAAAGCTGAAAAGCTATACTGTCCCAATGCATTTTTTAAATTTTTATATTGTATAAAACATAACTTCTTAAAATTAAAACTTTGTAAATAATTAAGATTTCAGGAACACACTTTAACCCTGCGATTATGACAAACCGTCGCGACTTTTTACTGGGTAGCGCTGCTACTGCCGCAGTTACCTCTCTTTTGCATGGAAAACAAGGGAAAGCTCAAACCAAACGAGCAGAAATCAAAGCCTTGCAAGAAGGTTTTGTGGGACAGTACCAAGGCGGAGTGTATCTTCTTCCCGCTACCGATGAAACCGTGCAATGGGGTTGGTTTAATAATGCTGAAACGCCCCGCGCCCGTATCCGTTCGGGCGATACTATTCTTCTAGAAACCATGATGGCTTCTCAAAATCAAATTTTGCCAGGAGTTTCTATTGAAGAAATCACAAAGTTGCGCGTCGATCATCCAGGGCGAGGGCCGCACACCATTACGGGTCCTATTTTTATTGAAGGGGCACAACCTGGAGATGTTCTCAAAATTAAAATTAACCGCATTGTCCCCCGCAGTTATGGCACCAATTGGAACTTACCGGGCGATTTAAACCTAGGACAATTTCCTAACCTCTTCCCTGAAGCACAAGCCAAACATTTCTACCTCGATACCAGACGCGGGGTGACAGAATTTTTACCTGGAATTGAGTTACCCGTGCGCCCCTTCCCTGGGATTTTAGGGGTAGCCCGCGCCGAAAGCGGTCAATATAGTACGGTACCTCCAGGACCGTTTGGGGGCAACTTAGACTGTCGGGAAATGGTAGAAGGAACAACGGTTTACCTACCCGTTTTTGTGGAAGGTGCTTTACTGTGGTCAGGTGATTCCCATGCCGTACAGGGCAATGGTGAAATTAACTTAACCGCCGTAGAAACCGCATTTAATGAACTCAATCTCACGGTTGAAGTTCTTA
>JAAHGE010000735.1 GCA_010672635.1 Desertifilum sp. SIO1I2
AGCTACAGCACTTTCAACTCAGCACTCAGTTATGCGGTTTCAACGTCTCTCAAATCGCCAGATGATTCAACTCGATACCGCTTTAGAGATTGGTGCAGGCGGCGAAGCCAGGGTGTTTGCGCTGCCTGTAGACGATCGCTTAGTGGCCAAAGTTTATCGCAAAAGCAAGCCTCTGTATACGCGCAAACTGGCGATTCAACTGGCAAACCCACCCGATAATCCAACCGCCGCCCAAGGGCATCTTTCCTTTGCTTGGCCAAGCGATTTATTACTGGATGTGGGGGGAACCACTAGAGGGAAAAAAACGCAAGTCGTAGGCTTTCTCATGCCTCGCGTTACCGGGATGCGCCCGCTGATTGACTTTTACAACCCCAAAACCCGTCGGACGCAGTGCCCGTTATTTAATTATCTCTATCTGCATCGTACTGCCCGCAACCTAGCGGCGGCGGTGAGTGCTTTACACGCACGCGGTTACGCCATCGGGGATGTCAATGAATCGAATATTTTGCTAACGGATACGGCGTTAGTGACATTAGTCGATATTGACTCTATCCAAGTGCGCGATCCAGATACAGGAGAGGTTTATCGCTGTCCGGTGGGTAAAGCTGAGTTTACGCCCCCCGAATTGCAGGGTCAATCGTTTGCCACCTTAGATCGCTCGCCAGAACACGATCTCTTTGGCTTGGCGGTGCTGATTTTTCAACTGTTGATGGAGGGTACGCACCCGTTTGCAGGGGTCTACAAGCTGCCAGGAGACCCGCCGCCGATGGAAAAGCGGATCGCAGAAGGGTATTTCCCCTACGGGCGCAAGCGAGTTCCGGTGACGCCCATGCCTGTGGCACCGCCGTTTGAGATTTTGCATCCAACGCTACAAGCGTTGTTTATTCGCTGCTTTGAGGATGGTTATCTCAATCCTGGGGCTAGACCCGATGCGCGAACTTGGGCGAGTGCGTTGAAAAATGCCGAAGAAACGTTAGTCACTTGCAGCAAAAACGATCAACATCGCTACAGCAGCCATCTGTCTCGCTGTCCTTGGTGCGATCGCGCTTCCGCCCTGGGGGGTCGCGACCCCTTTCCCTCTCAAGAGGCGGTCAAACGCGGTCAACACCTCAAACCCATACCCCAAAAGAAAATTCCGGTTCTGCCAGCCCCTGTCTTGGCGATTCCCAGAGGCGTCCCCTCTCCGGTTGCAGCCGCTAGGGTTGGCTTGCTAGCCCCAACAACCGCGAGAAGCCCTGCGGCAGTATCCCCTTACAGGAGTGCTTCTTCGAGCTTCAGACGCTCAAGAACAGGGCCGCTACTAGAGTTTTCGTTGCCCCCGGTTAATCCTTTAATCGCGGGTCTATTTATTTTGGGGGTAGCGCTAGCCGGGATTGTGTACGGAAATGCGCCCTCTCAAGTGAGTCCTGTCACCTCGCCGTCACCCGTTACAGCAATTCAAAGCAGTACCGTTCAAGTCGATCTGGTTCAAACGATTAATACGGCAGTTCCCATCAATACTGTGGCGGTTAGTCCAGAGGGTCAGTTTTTTGCGGCAAATGATGCTAACGGCGCGATCGCCCTTTACAGTCTTACGTCTAATCAACCCCTGCGAACCCTAAACGATAATAACCCCCGCGCGGCTTCTTTGGTGAATGCGATCGCCATTAGCCCCAACGGCGAACTGTTGGTCAGCGCCAGCCGCAGCGATGATTTGATCGAGGTTTGGAATCTCAAACAAAATCAATTAGTCCGCACCTTACAACCCCAAAAAGGCGTAGTTGCCCTCGCGATCGCACCGAACAAACAACTCCTCGCCACCGGCAGCCGCGATCGCACCTTAAGGTTGTGGAAAATATCAGATGGGAGTCGCCTGCGAAGCTTTGAAAACTGGAATGCAGGCTGGATCAATGCCGTTATTATTACCCCCACCGAACAAACGCTGCTAGCGGGAACCGAAAGCGGTAAAATTTATCGCATTCATCTCGATACCCTGCAAGAACAACCCCCCTTAACCTCAGTTGATTTGCCCGTCGAGGCGATGGTTCTCAGCACCGATGGTAAAACCCTCGCCAGCAGTCAAAGCCAACAGATTTATCTGTGGGATTTAACCACTGGACAACTTAAAGGAACGCTATCGGGTCGGGATGGTCATTACGATACGGTTAGAGCGATCGCCATTAGCCCCGATGGTCGATACTTAGCGAGTGGTAGCGCTGATAAAACGATTAAACTTTGGGATATTGGAGAACAAAAATGGCTGGGAACCCTTAACGACCACAATGAAGAAGTGCTAGCAATAGCCTTTAGTCCCGATGGCAAAACCTTGATTAGCGGTAGTAGCGATCGCACTATTAAACTTTGGCAGATTCACAGGAGTTCTCAGTAGAAAGAGGATGGGGGGAAGAAGAAGAGGGTGGGGGGATGGGAAGATGGGGAGATGGGGGGAAGAAAGCCTATTTTTTGGTGACTTTAAACTTCTTGCTTTGTACTCTGCTACCCACTTGAAACACCGCTACTGAGTAGCTACGGAACTCG
>JAAHGE010000736.1 GCA_010672635.1 Desertifilum sp. SIO1I2
CCCAGCAGCGGCTGGCCGATCTCCCTGACCTCCCCACGGCCGACGAGGCCGGTCTGAAGGGTTTTGAAGTGAATGTCTGGCATGCAGGGGAAATAAGGGAATTGGCTATTTTCTTGATACTTACTCAGCTTCCCTTACACTGATGCGCGGAAGCCAGCTATAGCACTTTGTAATCAGCATACCGCTACGCACCCAGAACCGCACAACAGCACTTTCAACTCAGTACCCTCTTCCCTTTATACTCTTCCTAAACTCCCAATTCCCAATTCCCTTCTTCCCCCCACCCTCTGCTTCACTCGGAACACCGCTACTTGGTGTGCAAGCTACGGAACTCGGTACTTTGCACTAAAGAAAGATGGATTGCATACATATTACTGGAATTCGCAGCTACGGCTATACAGGATTGCTTCCTGAAGAACAGGTTTTAGGACAGTGGTTTGAAGTGGAGTTAACCCTGTGGCTAGACTTATCGGTAGCGGGAGAAAGCGATCGCCTAGAGGATACCTTAGATTATTGTGGAATCATTACCGGCGTGCAACAGCAGATGAGTACGGAGAAATATGCGCTAATTGAACGACTCGCTAGCGCGATCGCCTCCAATATCCTTCAGCGTAACGCACAACCCCAAAGCCATCCCCCGATTGCTCAAGTCAAAGTCCGCTTAACTAAACTGACTCCTCCGATACCCAACTTTGGGGGAACCGTTAGCATTGAACTAACTCGGCGTTATGGGGAATCCTCTCTTGTCTAGACCTCATACTACCGTTATTTTAGCCCTGAGTGCGGATGGCAAAATCGCCAATAGCCAACGCCAAGCTGCAAGATTTGGTTCTGCCCAAGACCGGGCGCATTTAGAGGCCGAAGTTGCTAAGGTGGATGGGGTATTATTGGGGGCGGGGACGTTACGCGCCTATGGAACGACGATGCGAGTCATGAACCCGCAACCGATCCAGCAGCGCGAGGCTTTGGGTAAGCCACCGCAACCCGTGCAAATTGTGGTGTCTCGACAGGCAAAAATTGACCCAAATTTGCGCTTTTTTCAGCAACCCGTACCGCGATGGCTGCTAACGACTTCCGAAGGTGCGAAAAGTTGGCAAAATTCTAGCCATTTTGAGTCTATCCAAGTTTATGAAACGGCAACGGGCGAGATTGATTGGCCCCAAGCGCTAGCACAAATGCCGTTTGAACGTCTCGCGGTGTTGGGGGGTGGCGAATTAGTCGCTTCTTTGTTAGCCGAAGATTTAATTGATGAATTGCGGTTAACGGTTTGTCCGGTTTTGTTGGGGGGAAGGGATGCGCCGACGCCAGTCTCTGGCGTGGGTTTACCGGCTGGTAAGGGTTTGGAGTTAATTTCGGTAGAGGCGATCGCCCACGAGGTCTTTTTACATTATCGCGTTGTCGGTACTCTGCAAGATTGATTTAATTGGTCTACCTTAAA
Organism: Desertifilum sp. SIO1I2; assembly: GCA_010672635.1. GTDB lineage: Bacteria > Cyanobacteriota > Cyanobacteriia > Cyanobacteriales > Desertifilaceae > Desertifilum. The sequence goes on from JAAHGE010000736.1 coordinate 1,439, forward strand.
TGAAAGCGAGTCGCCTTGTATTGCAAGAATAGTTTCTATGGTGGAACAGATTAAGCCTCAGATTTCGGTTACTTGGATCGATCGGATCGCCGATGTTCCTCAAGCGGCTTGGGATGCGCTGGCGATGCCTTTGCAGACTCCCTTTTTTGAATGGGATTGGTTGCATAATTTAGAAAGCTCTGGTAGTGCTACGGCTAAGGCGGGTTGGCAGCCTTGTCATTTAACGGTGTGGCGCGATCGCGAACTGATTGCCGCCGCGCCGTTGTATGTTAAGGGTCACAGCTATGGCGAGTTTGTGTTCGATCATCAATGGGCCGATCTGGCTTATCGTTTAGGGATTGAATATTACCCAAAATTGGTGGGGATGAGTCCGTTTACTCCAGCGGTGGGGTATCGCTTTTTGATTGCGCCGGGGGAAGATGAGGAAGCGCTAACGGCGATGATGGTGGCAGCCATTGACCATTTTTGCGATCGCCATCAGATTTCTGGGTGTAACTTTCTCTATGTTGACCCCCAGTGGCAACCGTTAATCGAACGTTTAGGTTTTTCCACCTGGTTGCACCATAACAGCGTTTGGCAAAACCAAGACTTTCAAACGTTTGATGATTACTTGGCGATGTTTAACGCCAACCAGCGACGCAACATTAAGCGCGAACGCAAAGCCTTAGAAACGGCTGGGTTAAGGATGCAAACCCACATCGGCGAAGCCACTCCCCATACGCTTTTCCCGCAGATGTATCACTTCTATAGCCATCATTGCGACAAGTTTGGCTGGTGGGGAAGCAAATATTTAACCAAGGCTTTTTTTGAAAAGCTGTATCACAACTATCGCCATCGGGTGTTACTCAGCGCGGCTTATAGTGAAGATAACTCCCATAAACCCGTAGGGATGTCAATCTGCATTACCAAGGGCGATCGCCTTTACGGTCGCTATTGGGGTAGTTTCCAAGAAATCGACTGCTTGCATTTTAACGCCTGCTATTACACCCCGATTGAATGGGGGATTGCCAATGGCATTCAAATCTTCGATCCGGGTGCAGGGGGGACGCCATAAAAAACGGCGAGGTTTCCCGCCT
>JAAHGE010000737.1 GCA_010672635.1 Desertifilum sp. SIO1I2
TCTAAGCCTCGTTCTGACTCAGAACGAGGCTTAGATATTCCTGAGTTCTTGCAACGTCGTCGTCCGCCCAATCGTCCCTAACTTGAGGGCTTCGCAGCCAATGGGAAGATGGAAAAGCAGCCTCCCTAGTTCTTAGCGGGGACTAACTTACCTCTCCGTCTTCCCCATTCCCCTCCCTAGATTTCCCTATGACTAATACGACTTCTGGCTCGATACCCGTCGCTCTAACCATTGCAGGGTCAGATAGCGGGGGCGGTGCAGGGATTCAAGCGGATTTACGCACCTTCGCTTTTCACTGCGTTCATGGGACGAGTGCCATTACTTGCGTTACGGCTCAAAATACGTTGGGGGTGACTCGCGTAGATGCTCTCCCTGTAGAGGCGGTCATCGCTCAAATTGAAGCGGTGAGGAGCGATATTGGCGTGCAAGCGGCAAAGACGGGAATGTTGCTCAACCCGTCGATTATTGCGGCGGTGGCGCAACAGGTGAAAGACTATCCGTTTGCGAATCTAGTGGTCGATCCGGTGATGGTATCGCGCACGGGGGCGCAGTTAATTGATGATGAGGCGATCGCAATTTTGCGCGAACAGTTGATTCCCCAGGCGACGCTTGTCACCCCCAACCGCTACGAGGCCCAAATTCTCAGCGGTTTGCACATTCAGAGCTTAGATGACATGCGGGCGGCAGCCCAGCGGATTTACCAACAAGTTGGGGTGCCCGTCTTAATTAAAGGCGGCGGCTTAAGCGGTGCGGCGCGAGGTGTGGATATCTGGTTTGATGGGAAACGCTACGAAACCTTGAAAACCACAACTGTCGAGACTCAGCACACGCATGGCACTGGATGCACCCTAGCGGCGGCGATCGCGGCTCAGTTAGCGCTCTCGCAAGATTTATTTTCCGCAGTCCAACTCGCGAAAACCTACGTCACCCAGGCGCTACAACACGCCTTGGCTATAGGTCAAGGGAGCGGGCCGGTGGGTCACTTTTTTCCGTTACTTCCTCACGAGGAGCGATCGGCATAACCGTTCGTCGCGCTAGAATGAGCGCGAGATCTGCTGGCTAACGGGAATTTCGATTAAAAACTCTGTTCCTTGTCCCGGTTGGCTCTTGCACCAGAGCTGACCTTTGTGTTTTTCCACAATAATCTGATAGCTAATCGATAACCCTAAACCCGTTCCTTTACCCACCGGCTTAGTAGTAAAGAAGGGATCGAACAGTTGCGTTTGAATTGCTTCTGGCATTCCGGGGCCATTATCTGCAATGGCGATTGAAATATAGTGGGGACGGCTGACTTGGGTGCGAATCCAAATTGTAGGGGTTTTGTCGATTGGTGATTTGCCTTTATAGTCTGAATGGCGATCGCTACTCCCCACTACAGACAGCGGCCGTTCGAGCAAGGATTCTTCTAGCGCATCAATGGCATTACTCAAAATATTCATAAACACTTGATTGAGTTGTCCGGCGTAGCACTCAACGCTAGGTAGCTCGCCGTACTCTTTCACCACCTCAATCGCGGGACGGTGAGATTTTGGCTTAAGCTGATTTTGTAAAATGACTAGCGTGCTTTCAATGCCTTCATGGAGGTCAACCTGCTGCATTTTTCCGCGATCGCTGCGCGAGAACGTCCGCAATGACAAGACGATTTCGCGAATGCGATCGGCTCCAACTTTCATAGAAGACAGCATTTGAGGCAAATCTTGCATTAAAAATTCTAAATCAATGTTTTCCCGGTAATCTTGGATGGGTTCGACTGGATCGGGGTAATGTTCTTGATAGAGTTTGACCAATTCCAATAAATCTCTAGCGTACTCATTGGCAAAGGTAAGATTGCCATAGATAAAGCTGACGGGGTTATTAATCTCGTGCGCTACCCCGGCTAGCAGATGACCTAAAGCAGAGAGTTTCTCGGTTTGTACGAGTTGAGCTTGGGTTTGTTGGAGATTTTGTAAGGCTTGTTGGAGTTGTTCGGCTTGTGCGGTGGCTAAAGCGGCGGTGCGGCGACTTTCTTCATAGAGTTTGGCTTGATCGATGGCGATCGCAATTTGATCGGCGACGGCATTGAGCAATTCTACTTCGCTAATTTTCCAAGGGCGATCGCTACTTTCATGCTGGCACATGACGATTCCCAGATCGCCGGAACGAGTTTGAACGGTAATGGCTAGGAGCGATCGCACTCCAATTTCTAAAAGCACAACTTTGCTATTCGCATCAAGTTGATGAGTGGTAGCAATATCATCTAGTTTCAGTAAATTTTGTTCGAGTATCCGCGCTCCTAAAAGCTCAATCGCTCGCAAATGATTGGTCTCGCGTGCTGCTACGGATGACCACTCGCAACATTCATGACCTAATTCAAATTGGCTGCGTTTTTCTAAGGATAGTAAGGAATTGCCCCCTAGCGTTTCTTCTAAAGAAAAGTCTTGGTTTCTACACCAAAAAAACTGACAGCGATCGATTTGCAGCAACTCGCGAATCTCAGCAACGGCCGTCCACACAATCGTATCAA
>JAAHGE010000738.1 GCA_010672635.1 Desertifilum sp. SIO1I2
CGTTCGCGTTGGTCCCAACGTCTTGATTTCCCCAGGGACTTCTATTCGAGCTGACGAAGGAAGTCCTTTTTACATTGGTAAAGGTACCTATATTCAAGAAGGGGTTGTGATTCACGGACTCGATCGCTTAGTTTCCTATCGATCGTTGATATCAATTACTGACCCTTGCTCTCTGTTGGTAAGGCACAAGGTTTTACAGGTTGATTTTAACGATCGCAGAGTGATAGAAGAGGGGTATCGCTCAATTCAATCGAATTCAATGACTTTACAAGTATTGGTTACAGGTGCCACTGGGCGCACAGGTTCTCTTGTTGTACAGAAATTACAGCAGCGTCCCGAACAGTTTAGCGTTCGGGGGTTTGCCCGTTCTGGCGATAAGATTGAACAAATTTTTGGGAGTACAGATGGCTTTTATGTGGGGGATATCCGCGATCGCACTACCTTAGATGCAGCCCTCTCTGGCTGTCAAGCCCTCGTCATCCTCACCAGCGCCGTACCGCAAATGAAAGGGATGCCACAACCCGGTCAGCGTCCTGAGTTTACCTTCGCGCCCGGAGAAATGCCAGAGGCGATTGATTACCAGGGACAAATTAATCAAATAGAAGCCGCCAAAGCCGCAGGCGTTCGTCATATTGTCCTCGTCGGTTCTATGGGGGGAACCAACGAAAATCATCCCCTCAATAGCCTTGGCGATGGCAAGATTTTGATCTGGAAGCGCAAAGCCGAACAATATTTAGTCGATTCTGGCATAGATTACACCATTATCCGGGCGGGCGGTTTATTAGACAAACCCGGCGGTCAGCGAGAACTACTGGTCGGCAAGGATGATAAACTACTGGCTAATCCTCCAGAGGGTATCCCAACTTCCATTCCCCGCGCCGATGTTGCTGAGGTGGTAGTTCAAGCCTTACTCGAACCCAACGCCCGCAATAAAGCCTTTGATGTTATTTCTAAACCCGAAGATGCACCAGGGGCAACCCTTACCCAAGATTTTGCTAGCCTGTTTTCTCAAACCACCCCAGGATTATAGGATGTTGCGGATTAAGGTGATATCTACATAACTCGCATCTGGGGAGACATTCCCGCTTAGAACTTTACAAGGTTGGTTGGGTTCTCCCAGATGATTCACCACCAAGCTAGCGCCTGTAAAGTCTTGGTTCTGCGTATAATTGTTGACAGTGACAATTGTCTTCAAACCAGCCCCCCGTGCAGCTTGCAAGCCATGATGAGAATCTTCAATCACGATACAATCGTTGGCGGTGAGTTGCATCTTCTCTAAAACATAGTGATAGATATCGGGGGCGGGTTTTTTCGCGGGGACAATATCCCCGGCGGCGATAATTTCAAACCAGCTAGGATCGAGAGTGCGTTCTAGTAAGGCAAGTGCGTTCGGTAAAGCGCTAGTCGTGGCGATGGCTAGCCGAATTCCCTGTTCTCTGGCTTCCAGAATTAAGCGTTTTACCCCCAGTCGCAGGGGAATGGCGGCTTGGGTGAGGAGTTCTTGGTAATGTTGGGTTTTCAAGGCGTGTAAGTCAGCCAGAAAGCTTTCCCAGTTCCCTTCAGGGGGTTGAAAGTCAGGGTGGTATTGCTGGAGGTAATGGTAAATGCGTTCTTTCCCCCCAGATACGGCTAACAGTTCCCCATAGTTAAATTCTGACCAAATCCAATCAAAGCCGCGTGTGCCAAAGGTTTTGTTAAAGGCGACGCGATGGCCATCTCGTTCGGTATCAGCTAGGGTACCATCAACATCAAAGATTAAAGCTTGTAACTCTGTCATGCCTGGGCTTTCATTGGGGGGCGTTTTAAACTGTACCAAAGTCGGTTAGGTTTCTTCTGGAGGTTGAAGCGGAAGTTCGGCGAGGGAGGGACAATAATATCCGGCGACTGTTTTAGCGATCGCATCTGGTCGAGCAATTCGATCGAGATTGCACAGTACAATGACGCTAATCCGATCGTCGATGAAGCGCGTGATATTACTGGCGAAACCGAGAATTGAACCATTATGACCCACCACGCGGCGATCGCCATAATTTAAGATAAACCAACCTAAACCCAAGGCATATTTACGATCTTCCCATTCATTGCCCCGCACACCAAGGATAGGGCGTCCACATTTGCTCTAGGGTTGCAGGCTGGAGTAAGGTTTGGTTATATAAGGCTTTTTCCCACTTCACCATATCCGCCACGCTGGAAAGTTGGCCTCCGGCGGAGTAGGTTACAGAAGGACTATAGTAAGGTTTGTTATGGAGTTGGTTGTTCCGCCACTGGTAGCCAGAGGCACGATGGGGGACAATATCGGCAGGATGGTTCATCTGGGTAGCGTTCATCCCTAAAGGGGCAAAAATGCGATTCGCAACAGCGATCCCTGCGGGAATCGCGCAAGACTTCCCCATAGGTTTTACTCATCACTTTCTCTAACATTAATCCCAGTAAATAGTATCCTGTATTGTCATAGGCACTCTCTTGACCGGGTGGAAACTTCAGGGGTAAGTCTGAGAC
>JAAHGE010000739.1 GCA_010672635.1 Desertifilum sp. SIO1I2
TTTTTAACTTGCTGAAGTTCTGCGCGATTCGCAACGCTTAAGGGAAGAATCCATGCATCAACAGGGCGTCACGCTATGGTTTACGGGTTTAAGTGGGGCAGGGAAAACAACCCTTTGTCAAGCCGTCGCAGAGGTATTGCGATCGCAAGGCTATCAATTAGAAGTGTTAGACGGCGATACCGTTCGTCAAAACCTTTGCAAAGATTTGGGTTTTAGTAAAGCCGATCGCGATGAAAATATTCGTCGCATTGGTTGGCTTTCCCAACTTCTGACTCGGAATGGAACCATTGTTTTAGTATCAGCCATTTCTCCTTATCGAGAAATTCGCAATGAAGTTCGTCAATCCATTGGTCAGTTTATCGAAATTTATGTCAATACACCGTTAGAAGTTTGCGAATCGCGGGATGTTAAAGGCTTATATCAAAAAGCAAGAGCCGGAATCCTTAAAGGATTTACCGGAATTGATGACCCCTATGAGCCTCCCTTAAATCCCGATGTTGAATGCCAAACACATCTCGAAAGTATCTCCCATTGCGTGGTAAAGATCCTCAATAAATTGAACGATTTTCTACCACTGCAATCTCCCATTCCTCACAACGCCAGAATAGGCAATTAGCCTCGGATCTGCCGATCCAATTCTTCTGCTCTTTCAAGCTGAGTTGGTCTTTCCTGGCAAAATTGTTTCGAGAAGGTTAAAGCAGGTGGCAGTACATTAACGTCATGGCGACCAATTTTGTTCAAAACCACCAACCTGCTCTAATCCCTTAAACCCAAGCTATAGTAGCGTTTCAAGGCTAGAAAGCACTGGTGGTCGGGCGAACGATCATTTCATTGACATCCACATCATCGGGCTGGGATACAGCGTATAAAACGGCTCTGGCGATCGCATCTGGGGTTAGCGCACTCTTACGAAATTCTTTCAAGGCCTCTTGTGCTGAATCGTCAGTGATGTCAGAACCCAGCTCTGTCTCCACCACACCCGGAGAGATCGTGGTCACGCGGATGTTTTGCGATTCCTGCCTCAGTCCTTCGGAGATTGCCCAAACTGCGTATTTGGTCGCACAGTAGACTGCGCTAGTCGGGACTACCACATGGGCGGCGATGGATGCGGTGTTGATAAACTGACCGCCGCCTTGCGCTTCCATGATCGGCAAACCGGCTGCAATGCCGTTCAAGACGCCGTTGATGTTGACGTTAATCATATTGTCCCATTCTTCAACTTTTAGGGCATTCATGGGAGATAAAGGCATGACCCCGGCATTGTTAAAAATGACATCAATTCGACCAAAGGTGTCTTTGGCAAAGTGAATGAACGCTTTCATATCCTCGCGATCGGCAACGTCCACCGCTTTGAATTCTGCTGAACCACCCTGACGACGAATCTCCTCAACAAGCTTTTCTAGCCTATCTGTACGCCGTGCGCCCAGAACAACCTTTGCGCCATTTTCAGCCAATAACTTGGCAGTGGCTTCACCAATGCCGCTGCTCGCACCAGTAATAGCAATGACTTTGTTTTCTACATTTAACATGGTGATTTTCCTTTTTGTTTTAGTGAGTTTGAACTAGATAAACATGCCGCCAGAGACTTCAATTCTCTGGGCATTGATCCATCGGCTGTCTTCGGAAAGTAAGGAGGCGATCGCCCCGCCAATATCATCGGGAAGACCAACGCGACCTAAAGCTGTCTGCGAGGCGATGAAACTGTTAATTTCTGGATTGTCACGCACTACACCCTCACCAAAGTCGGTTTCAATCGCGCCAGGAGCCACGACGTTCACCGCAATCTGTCGTTGTCCTAATTCCTTTGCCATGTATCGGGTTAAAACCTCGATCGCCCCCTTCATCGTGGCGTAAGCGGCATAACCGGGTAGAGCAAAACGAGCAAGACCGGAGGAAATATTGACAATTCGTCCACCATCTTTAATCAAGGGCAGAAGTTTCTGCGTTAAGAAGAAAACGCCCTTCAGATGAATGTTCATTAAGCGATCGAATTGTTCCTCAGTCGTTTCTGCAAACGGTGCATGAATCCCAATTCCAGCGTTGTTAACCAGAAAATCAAACTGTTCTGTTTGCCAGTTGTCCTGGAGCGATCGCTTAATTTGCGCCGCGAAATCGTCAAAGGTTTTGGTGTTAGATGTATCCAATTGCAGTGCAACCGCTTTACCACCCATGTCTGCGATCGCAGAGACCACACTTTCTGCTTCTGCCTCATTGCTGCGATACGTCACAATCGCATCAACCCCTTTTTGGGCAAGTGCTAAAGCCATATTTCTGCCCAACCCTCGGCTCGATCCTGTAATCAAAGCAATCTTTGTTGCATCTTGTGCCATTGCCTTATCCTTTCATTGCTCTCTTGGCATGGGTTCATCATAGGTTTCAGAAATGAGGTTTCAAATACACAAACCTCGCAACCTCTTGCCTAATCCTCTCAAGCAAGAAATTGAGAAGGAAAAATTTCTCTATAATGAGCGCATAAGGACGGTTAGATCGGCTAAGAA
>JAAHGE010000074.1 GCA_010672635.1 Desertifilum sp. SIO1I2
TCATCACCCCCCCATCCTCTTCTTCCCCAACCCCTAACTCCTAACTCCCAATTCCCCATTCCCTAACCCAAAAACTGGGATAACATCTTGCGGAGACTTTTCCGCCAGTGGGGGGGAGGAGAACCCAGGAGAGGGGTAATTTTAGCAGTTGAGAGAACTGAATAGGCGGGACGTTTGGCGGGAGTGGGGTATTCTGGGGTGGTAATGGGGATAACGCGCTTCACGGTTAGGGGAACGCCTAACGTTTGTGCTTCTTCAAAAATAGCGATCGCAAAATCATACCAACTCGCCACGCCACTATTGGTGTAATGAAAAATTCCCCTAGCATCCTGGGAAATTAAAGTTGCGATCGCGCTAGCTAAGTCTACCGTCCAAGTAGGACACCCGACTTGATCGCTAACCACTCGAATTTCTTCGCGTTCTTTTCCCAGACGCAGCATCGTTTTCACAAAATTAGGCGTTTTCCCTGCGCCATATACCCAGGCCGTACGGATAATGGTATAGCGATCGCTAGATAGTTGTTGAATCGCCTGTTCTCCGGCTAATTTCGTCTGTCCGTAAATCCCTAGGGGTGCGGTTGCGTCCGTTTCCAGATAGGGGCAATTTTTCGTTCCATCAAAGACATAATCGGTTGAAATCTGAACCAACGGTATCCCCGATTGCGCTAAGATTCTAGGGGCATCGCCGTTCACCGCTTGAGCCGTTGCGCGATCGCTCTCAGCGCGATCCACCGCCGTATACGCCGCCGAGTTGACAATCAGATCGGGTTGAACGCGAGCAATGGCTGACTGGATCGTTTCCGGCTGGGTTAACTCCACCCGTTCTCCCACCACCTCACCCAGGGACGATAAAACAGGAGAAAGTGCTTCACCAAGTTGTCCCTGCGCGCCGAGCAACAAAATTTTAACCATACTCGCATCCTAGGTAAAAATTTCTGCATCCTTCAACCGCTGTCCCGCCTTATCTTTCGCCGATAGGGTAGGAACTTCGCCCGATAGGGGCCAAGCGATCGCTAAATCTGGATCGTCCCATAGAATGGAGCGTTCGTGTTGCGGCGCATAGTAGTCCGTCGTTTTATACAAGACTTCCGCGCTTTGGGAAATCACCAAAAAACCGTGAGCAAACCCTTCCGGAACCCAAAACTGGCGGCGATTTTCCGCACTAAGAATACAACTCACCCATTGACCAAAATAGGGACTGTCTTTTCTAAGATCGACCGCGACATCAAAAATTTCTCCCGAAATCACCCGCACCAGCTTGCCCTGGGGTTGTTGAGTTTGGTAGTGTAAGCCCCTTAAAACGCCCTGTGCTGACCGGGAGTGGTTATCTTGGACAAAATTGACCTCCAGACCCGTTTTATCAGCAAAGACGCGCTGATTGTAGCTTTCATAAAAAAAGCCTCGACTGTCTCCAAAGACTTGAGGCTCAACGATCAAAACATCCGGAATTTCGGTAGAAATAACTTTCATGCTGATGTTGTGTGTTCCTTTTTGCGATCGCCCGCCGCCTGCCACTCAGCAAGCAGCGAACGATCGACCCTCAACCATTAACGCACAGTTTCTAAACCTCTGGTCTTTTTGTCAAACCAATCGGTGAACAAACTCAGCACCGAACGTTTTCTCACCTTCACGTTCGCAGTAATTTCCATCCCCGATTGTAGGCGTAACTCCTTACCATTCACGACAAACTCTTGACGATCGAGTTTAATCTTTGCTGGGAATGCGTAATAAGGACGGACTTGAGTTGGAGCAAGCACATCCGAACCAATCCAAATCAATTCGCCGTTAATTGTGCCAAACTCCGAAGATGGGAAAGAAGACACATTCACTTCCACAGGCATCCCTTCGCGAACAAACCCAATATCTTTATTTTGCAGGTAAACCTGAGCCACCAAATTTTCATTAGGGACAATCGATAATAAGGTATCCGTCGCTTGGGCGACATAGCCCGGTTTGCGAACTTGGAGATTAAACACCACCCCATCAGCAGGTGCTTTGAGGTCGCGATAATCTTGAGCTTGTCTAGCTTTAACCAGTTGCGCGTCTAACTCGGCTAGACGTTTTTCATTATCCAAGCGAGAACGGCTTAGTTGCGTATCAATTTCGGCGATCCGCTTTTGGTTGTCCGCAATTCGCGATAAGACATCCTTGGCTGAAATGGCTCTGGTATTCGCCACCTCTTCTTGAGCTTTCGCCATTTCCACGCGGATGCGCTGCGCTTCCAACTGCAAGCGGCCTAATTCAGCTTCCCGCGACATCACCTCATCTTGGCGGCTGAGAACCTCTTGTTCTTGGCGATCCATTTGCAGTTGAGATAAGGCTCCCTCAGTCACAAGGGGGCTAATTCGGTCTAAAATCCCTTCATTCAACGCCAAGGTACGCTCGGAGGTGCTAAGGCGTTCCGTGGTGGCGCTAATTTGGTCTTCAACCTGCCGTAATTGTTTGTCGAGTTCCGAGATTTTCAACTGAGCGGCCTGTACGCGGGTATTATATTCATCCCGCGCTGCATCTAACAGCCGCCGTTGGTTCTCCGCAAAAGCTCCGGAGGGAGTAGCGCTAGCTGAAAAGCCGTTTAACTGGGCGTTGTAAAATTCGTTCTCGGCCAGTAAGGTATCTTTGAGACGAACTAGCGCCGCTAGGTCTGAAGGATTAGACGCCACTCCATCGACTTGCTCGCCGTAGAATTGGCTTTCTTTTTCATACACTTCCCGCAGGCGGGTTAAAGAGTCCACATCTGCATCCGAGGTGGTGGGGTCAAAGGTGACGAGCAAATCGCCTTGTTTAACGGTTTCGCCATCTTTAACGTGAATTGCTTCCACGACTCCCGATGTGGGGGTTTTAATTTCAACGACCGATCCTTCGGGTTCTAGTTTGCCAACAGCAGGAACAGCTTGTTCAATTTGAGCAACCGCCGCCCAAACTAATGCTGAAGTTGTTACCCCCATAATTAGCCAAACGAGAATTTGCGACCAAATAACGGGTCGTTCTAACAGGACGGGTTGCTCGAAATAGGTTTCGGAATATTGCTCTGCTCTCGCTCTCATGTGTCATGCGTCCTTTATCGTGATTGTTCTTTGCCAATGACTGTCTAGAGTTGAGAATCCTGCTGTTGAAACAGGCAGTAATAGCGCCCTTTAAGAGCCATTAGTTCGTCATGCTTTCCTTGTTCGACGACTGAGCCTTGATCCATCATGATAATCAGGTCGGCATTTTTGACCGTGGTTAGGCGGTGAGTAATGAAAAATACGGTTCGACCGACGAAGGCGGCTGCCAGGTTCTGACACACTTGACGTTCGGAGTCGTAGTCTAAGGCGCTGGTTGCTTCATCTAAAATCAGGAGTCGAGGATTTTGCAAGACAGTCCGCGCGATCGCAATCCGCTGTCTTTGTCCCCCCGATAGCGACGAACCGCGTTCTCCAACCACAGTGTTATAACCATTGGGCAGCGACATGATAAAGTCATGGGCCACTGCTATTTTAGCGGCCTGAATGATCTCGTCGGTGCTGGCTTCCGGTTTAGTCAGGGCAATATTTTCTTGAACGGTGCCGTTAAACAGCAGGGTGTCTTGAAGAACGACCCCAATCTGGCGGCGCAGGGAGTAAAGCTCAACTTTACTAATATCGTAGCCGTCTACTTGAATTCGCCCGGAAGTCGGCTCGTACAAGCGTTCTAAGAGTTTCATTAAGGTACTCTTACCGGAACCACTTTGACCGACAATCCCCACAAAACTACCTTGGGGAAAATCTAGGCTGACGTTTGCCAGTTGTAAGGTGCCTGCGTTATTAAACCGGAAAGACACTTCTTCATATTTGACGTTGCCTTCAATATCCGGCATGGGGATATTCTGGCGGTTGGATTCGTCGGCTTCAGGGGCTGCGTCTAATACGTCGCTAAGACGTTCAATGGATAAGCCTGTTTCTTGGAAGCTTTGCCACAGTTGAATTAAGCGCAACAGGGGACTGGTGACATAACCGGCGATGATCCGGAAGGCGATCAATTGTCCCAAGGTAAAGGGATTGGGGGTAGAAGCGGTACTTAAAACTAAGTGAGCGCCGAACCACAAAATCAACAATCCCGATAGTTTATTCAAGAAGCCGCTAATGGAACCGGCGGTACTAAAGGTCAGTACAGATTGGAAACCCGCCCGGATGTATTTCGCGTAGCGCTCTTGCCACTGCCAGCGCGATTTTAACTCAATGTTTTGGGCTTTAACGGTTTGAATCCCGGAGAGGACTTCAACCAGGTAGGATTGAACGTCGGCGTAGCGTTCGGCTTTGTGGCGCAACTGCCGCCGGACGATGGGCGAAACCGACAGGGTAAGGATGGCAAACAGGGGAACAGTGGCTAAGGCGACTAAGCTCAACTGCCAGCTATAGACAAACATGACGGCGACGTAGACCACCGAGAACACCGCGTCAAGGACGACGGTGAGGGCGGTTCCCGTCAAGAATTGCCGAATGTTTTCTAACTCGTTAATCCGACCGGCGAGTTCCCCAACCCGGCGGCGGTCAAAATAGTTGAGGGGCAGTCTCAGCAGGTGGTTGATTACCTCGGAGCCTAAGCCTAAGTCGATCCGGTTGGTGGTATCGACAAATAGGTAAGTTCGCAGCAGGGTGAGCAGGGCTTCAAACAGGGCAACGCCGAGCAGGAAGACCCCTAAAATATCTAAGGTATCGACGCTGCGCTGGACTAGCACTTTATCGATAATCACCTGGGTAATCAGGGGATTCGCCAAGCTAAACAGTTGAACGAAGAACGAGGCGATGAAGACTTGGGTGAGGATGCCGCGATATTTGTAAATGGCGGGAAGAAACCACCGGAAGCCAAATTTCTCGCGTTGTTCTCCAGGGGGCGGTTGCAGCAGGAGGACTTGCCCTTGTTGTCCCCAGGCTTCGGCGAAGTCGGCGGGGCGCTTGCGAATCAGACCCCGTTCGGGAACGGCCATCACCAGTTCGCGTTCGCTGATGTAGTAGAGGATGGCGAAGCTGTTGTTCCACTGAACGAGGGCTGGTCCTTTGAGGCGGTTGATGGAGGTGACGGGGACTTCAATCAGTTGCGCCCGCATCCCCATCATTTCGGCGATCGCACCGCAGGCTGCTAGGGAAACTTGCCCTACGTTTTTGAGTTGGTTATCTAAGATTTTGCGAACGATATCCTTACGGAAAGTGGCCCCGGTAAATTGCCCCAACATGTTAAAGCAGGCCAGTGGCGCGTCAATGGGGCCTCGACCCCGGACGAAGGGATATTTGGGTTTGGGGGCGAGGGGGTCAATTTCGGCTTCGGGAATCCGTTCTGGGGCGTAGGGAATCTCTGAGGCGGGACTTTGGGAGGTGACTAGCCCGTTCCCAACAATTTCGGTACTAATGGGCGCAACCAACAGTTGATCCTGAGATTGGCTCAATTGAGGCATTCGCACGCCGAGTAGCCGCGCGCCCCGATTTTTGACGGGAAGCGATCGCGGCGCGTTTGCCGATAGGGTTTCTAAGGGGAGGCGATCGCCTGCGGTAAAATCGCCCAAGGTGCCGCTACTAACCAGCCACAGCCGTTCGGGGTCGAGGGTGGTGAGTAGGTCGGCGGTAAGAACTTGGGAGGGGGGTAGGGTGGTGGCGATCGCATCTTGGCTGGTTTCAAAGGTCAATTCTTTTAAATTGGCCGTTCCATCAGCGCGTCGTTGTAGCTCAAAGCTTAATAACTCAAACAGTTCGTATAGAGAGGGTTGCTGCCGCACGGCTCGATCGAATTGCGGATCGTCTTCCATTAGGGCAACAAAATCCTCAGCCGCGATCGTAATGCAAACCACCTCAGTTGACGCGATCGCCGTTTCGCATCCAGTACCCCGAACCAAGCTAATCCACCCCAAGACTTCACCAGGCCCGGCTAGCTGTAAACTAACAGGCATCTGCATTCGCTGGTCATACCCTAAAATTCGGGCTTGACCTTCAAAAATAATGGAGACTTGGGCGGGCAGTTTTTCCCGAACCACAATCGGTTGACCAATGCGATAGCGCAAAAGTCGGCACTGCGAGGTTAATTTTTGAATGGCGTTAGGGGCTAATCGATCGAAGGGTGAGATTGTGGCAAGAAACCCTTGAATTTTTGACGGGGAGACAGCTTGGGTCATAGGTTAGAGAAGTTGAATCGGGTAGTCGTTAAGGGGTTATGCACGCAACTCTAAATTTTATATAGACATCTCTTTCATGGTATGCATCACAGCATTGATTCTAACCAGGGAAAATGCGTATATTATTCACAATTCCTCACGTTTTTAATCCTCAACCAGAGGGAAAAGACCATTACGGCTCCTTAAGCCAGAACCCGCAACCGAGAATTGCAGCCCTCACTCAAGCCCTCTGCGCGTTACGCAGTTTGGATGAGAGTTCTCAGTTCTGGTTTGAATACACCGATAAACTTTACATGCATCAAGCAAATCAGGGGAATTTTGTTCAGCTTGATATTATCATCTGTACCACCCAAGGTTTGCACGTTCTCGACCAGCTTCCCACGGCCTGTACTGCCTATCGCCACTATCCGACAGACTGCGAACCCATGTTTTTGGGGTTTGAATGTCATGCCGTTCTCAAGTCTCATTTGGGACAATATGACTATTATTGCTATCTTGAAGATGATTTGATTCTTCACGATCCGCAATTTTTCTTAAAAGTTACTTGGTTTAATGCTTGTGTGGGCGATCGCGCCGTCCTACAACCCAATCGCTACGAGCAAGTCAGCAGCAACGCCCTCAAAAAAGTGTACATCGATCCCGATCGCGACTGTGCAAGCGGTCGAATTGCTGGATACACTCATAATTTTCACGATAACTTAACCATTAGCGGACAGGTCATGGGAAGACCCATCCAATTTATTCGGGCTGGAAATCCCCATTCTGGATGTTTTTTCCTCAATGCCCGTCAAATGGAGCATTGGGCAAACTCGGATTACTTTTTAAATCGGGACACCCGTTTCTTCGGTCCTTTAGAAAGCGCTGCATCCCTCGGTTTGATGCGAACCTTCCGCGTCTATAAACCCGCCCCCGTCAATGCTAATTTCCTAGAAATTCAGCACTTTGGAGAAGCTTGGAGCCATAAGTTACCCCAAGTGATTTTGCAATATCGGCGCTGAGTGAGAAGAGGATGGGGGGAAGAGTGCAAAGTTCCGAGTTCCGAGTTCCGAGTGGGAAGAGGGTGGGGGAAAAGAGTGCAAAGCACTGAGTTCCTTAGCTTGATTACGCGTAGCGGTGTTCTGAGTGAGAAAAGAGTGCTGAATTCAAGGAGTTACAACTGCCGAGAAGTCTAGGAGTAATTAGGGTTAACCCTGAATTCCCCTTCTCCCCCAACCCCCAACTCCTAACTCCCAATTCCCTTCTTCCCCCCACCTCCCCATCCTCTACTGCTCCGGTTCGGAGTCTTCAGAGGACCACAGAGAACGGATGGGGCCGAGTTGTTGGATTTGTTCGCGCAGCCAATTTTCAAATAACTCATCGATGAGATAGCGCCGCATGGCGTCATCAAGTTGAGCGGGGATAAATTTTTCTAGGCGAACGAGGACAAACCATTCGCCAAGGCTGCGAGGGGGCCAGAGTTGGCCGGGTTGCGAGACAGAGAGGAGTTTTGCTAAGGCGGGGTGAGGCTGAGAAATGGCGACTGGACCGAGTAAACCGCCTGTATGCGCTTCTGCGCCATCGGAATATTCGCGAGCTAGATCGGCAAAACTATTTTCACCTTCTAGAATCCGAAAGTAGAGTTCTTGAGCTAAACCAAGGTCTTTAGTTCGGATCAGGGAATAAACGACTTGATCGAGGTTGGTTTTGCGGCTGAGGAAATAGGATTCAACCTTATTTCCCCAGGTGGCTTGTTTAAATTTTTCGAGCAGTAGCGGTCGAACGGCTAATTCTTCTAGCTGCGCTTCGCTCATCCCTTGACTTTCTAACCACGCTGTTTTGGCTTCAGGTGTTGTGAGTTGGAGTTGAGCTAAAGCCGATTGAAAAGCCGCTTGACGTTCTTCGGGCGTGCAGGTGACTTCTGCGATCGCATTATCAATCATTAAACCGCGTAGAAATTGCGGCATCAACTGATAGCGGGCTAGTAACGATAAGATTTCGTTGGTTTGAACGACTTTATTGCCAACTTGCAAGATTTCTACCATTGCTTCACGTATGCATTGCCAAACAGCGAACAGTTCTCTGGTTTTGATGGGTTCGACGAGCGCGAAGTCGGCCTTTGTTTTTATCTCATCCGAATCGCAAAAATGCGTCTTTTGAACTCTGGTCTGGGTCGTTTCCCGATGGGGGATCGCGATCGCGCATCGCTTCCCACATAGGATAACATTGCGAGCAATCGCTCTCCCACTGGATTATTTAGGGAATGGATGAGGATTTTGTAAAGCCACCCAGCTTTGGCGATTTTTGAGGGCTGCATAGGCGGTCAATTGTCGATCTTCTGGGGACGAGCGAATATAACCTTTCCAACCCGACCATTGATAGTCTTCTCCCATCGCCTCTGCCACATCCGGTCGCGGAAAACCAGTGAGAGCAAAGCCGCGTACCATATTGTTTTGATTGAGAATCGCAATACAGCGAATTCCATGATTGGCGCTTTTAGCCCAACCCGTCACTTGAGCGATCGCGCGATCTCCAGCGACATCGGTACGCAGGGCGATCCCATCAAAATAACCGGGAACGTCAGATTGGGGTTCGGCGGTGAGGAAGTTCGGGTCGAGGGCGCGGTCTAAGGGAATGCAGGGATTATCTTGAGCGATCTCGCGCGTAAAGGGAACGAGTTGATTGCGCTTCAGCGCTTCAGCCAACCCCAGAAACGCCTCCGGACGATTGCCAACAACCTCTTGCACCAGGGTAGGATCGGGGGCACCAATCTGCAAAGAGAGGGCAACCAATGGCTGAAGAGAAGCCCTCCGCGAAATTTCTTGATAATTTTCGTCTCCCACCCCATACATCCCCCAAATCAGGAAGCCAAGGGCGATATACAGCGGTAGGAGCGATCGCCCCTGCAAGCGTCCGGAAAATTGCTGTACCAGAAACGCGATTAAAATGACCAGCAATCCCAGCCAGAAGAGGGCGGGGAGGGAAGCATAACGCGACGAACGCGCCTGTCCCAAGCCAAAACCCGAACGGCTAACGGCCGCCATTAAAGCCGTACCAAAAGTGTAGGTTTGAATCGCCAGCCAAGGCAACCAGGCAATCTTGAACGCATGGCTGCGCGGTAGACAAAACCAGTAATAAGCAAAAATCGCAGAAGCAACCAGCCCTACAATTCCCAAGAAAGCGGCGAATTGGAGTTGATAGGTAAAAATCGCGCCGAGATAAATCGGGATATAAACCAACATCTCGCCAAAACTCAGGCGGGCTAACTCAGGATGGTGGGGGGGCGTTTCGTAGGTGAGGAAATACAGCAGCAAAACCAGGGTGGAAACGCCCAGGTACAGCCCGCTGAGGAGTCTGGGAAAGCGAAACAAAAGCGCGATCGCACACAGGATTGGCCAAACGGCTAGCGCGGTACTATAGTTCAGCGTCCCGAATAGGGCAAAGATAAAACTGCCCACAACCCAACCCAGCGGCAGCGAAACGGCATGATAGCTATACTGACGGTCGGGTTTAACACTAAGGCGTTCAACTGCGCGCGTTATGCAAAAGATGGCCGCAATTACAAATAAGTTTGCCCCCATCCAGATCGTGCCGCTAAAGCCGCGCATCCAGTTATGGGCTGCTGCTGGCGTAAAGTTAAAGACCAAAACGCAAAACAGGACGAGAACCAATAGCGAAACCGACTGTTGCACCTGCTGCGGTAACAGCGCCACCAGCAAAATTGCCTGAATCGCCGCAAAACTAAAGGCAAACAAGCATAAACCCAAATTTGACCCTTGAGTCAGTACGATGTTTAAGGCATAGACGAGGGATGGAATCAAGACGATGTGTTCGTTGTTGCGAAAAAACCAGTCTCGCAAATCCGAGGAAAAGCCTTCTGTACTATAAAAGCGCGAAACAATCCACCAATAGTCAAAATTGGGGATTTCTCCAGCTTGGGAAATCAGGTAAAGGACATAAATAACGGGGATGAGGAGTAACGTTACGACTGCAATCAGCCAAGTTACAGAAGTTTGTTTCGCAATCAGCATGAGGGTCAAACAAAGTTTCAGACTTTAAATTTTGACATCCTCTCCACGCAAATCAAAGATTATGCGTAGAGATTCCCTGAGTCGCCCGCCGCTATGCTTCTGGCAGGCTTTGCCAACACCGCCCCCTAACCGCTTCGCGGTATAGGTGCAGCACTGCGGCAGATTTGGGTAAATTTGAAATTTTCCTTGGCAATAGGGGAAGGTTTGCTGCAAAGTCAGGTTCGTTTGTACGATTAGCCCAGTTGCTTTTAGCCTAGGGACGCCACTATGCGGATTTTGTTTGCGATCGCTCATTTCTACAACCCTACAGGTAGTGGCAAACACGCCTCCCAACGTCAAGATCCTCGGCCGCGCTTGATGGCCTTAACGGAAGCGATCGCCAGCTTGCACCAAGTTTTTAGCCAATCCCAATGTACGCTGAACATTGCCCAAAAAGTAGCCGTTGCTGCAAATCAAAACCAAAGCAACGCCATTGATATCGTCGTCTGTACTACTGGTCAAAACCACCTCCTCAATCAACTGATGCTTCCCACCCACTTTTACAAGCATCACGCCACTCAATCCGAACCCATGCTACTCGGTTTTGAGTGTCAAGCCCTCCTCAGAGACTGTCTAGGTCAGTACGATTATTACTGTTTCCTCGAAGATGACCTGATTTTGTCCGATCCGTGGTTCTTCCTGAAACTCAACTGGTTTAACAAACTCACCGGAGACGCCAACCTTCTACAACCCAACCGCTACGAAACCTCCGTCACTGGACTTGTCAGAAAAGCCTACATTGACGGCGACTTGCGTCCCCAAGTAACCGCCAAATTCCAAAATATCCAACAACAACCCGAACTCGTAGGAAAAGTCATGGAAACCCCCGTCATCTTCCAGCGTCCCCTCAACCCTCATTCTGGCTGTTACTTCCTCAACGGCGTCCAAATGCTGCATTGGTCTAAACAACCTCACTTTTTAGACCGCGATACCAGCTTCATCGGCCCATTAGAAAGCGCCGCCACCCTAGGAATTATGAAAACCTTTCGCATCTACAAACCTGCCCCCCCATCCGCCAGTTTCCTAGAAATCCAACACGCCGGAAATGGTTTTTTGAGTTTAATTGGCAGTCAAATTCGTCTCGCTTAATTCTCGGAGGGAAGAGGATGGGGGATGAGGGAGAATAGGAATTTAGAATTAACCCTAATTACTCCCAGACTTCTTGGTAGTTGTAACTCCTTGAACTCAGCACTCTTTTCCCTATCCTCTTCCCACTCAGCACTCACTAGCCCTGAGAGGTGCCTAATGTGCCCATTGGTCGCGCCATTTTACAGTACCCTCCGTGGCAAGAACCCAGCGACGGGCAACTAGATTTTCCCGTAGCGGTGACTGACCTTCCCGCCACATCGCGTACTTATAAGCAATTAACTTTCCAGCGCTTTCATCGAAGGGAATTTCTCCAAACCAGGTATTGGTATTGATATATTCCAAGGGGTAAGCTTTGCTAATATCCCAATTGCCTAATTCTGGACAATCACCTGTTACGACAATGATTTCTCCGGGTTGAGTTTCCACGCCGTTGAGTTGTACGCGAACAATGGTTTGACCTTTGACCCGTTCGCCAACGTGACTGATGATAATTGCGTCTTTGGCTTTGATTTCGAGGTTGATAATTTTATGGTCTTTAACCTCATATTTCTCGCGGGAAAGGATATCGGTATGTTCGCCATCGGGTAACTCTGTATCTACTTCTTCTAGGGTGACGGTTTCGCCGCTATTTAAGGCAACAAATAATACTGAATCGCGGTAGCGTCGGACGTAGCAGTAGACATCAGGGGTTAGAAATTTTTGCCACTGACTGCCCATTGAAACGGCAGGGTTTAAACGGCGAATGCCAGATAGCAAGCGAACTAAGCGATAGAGGGGGCTTTCGGTGTCCCAACTCTCCATCATGGGGCGATTATAGGGGTCATTATTGCCGTAAGGATTTGGATCGGCGTTGGTGTCATCATGTAAGTATTGTTCTGTCCCATAGTAGAGACAGGGAATGCCCCGCGATGTCATTAATAAACAAGTAGCTAATCGAATAATATCCGGATCGGGGTTAAGGGACATGAACCGATGCATGTCATGATTATCAATGAAGGTAATCAGTTCAGTTGCCCCGCAGTAGCGGTGATCTTGATCGAGGATATTTTGTACGAGGTGAAATCCGTCTTCTGCCATTGTGCCTAGGGCTTCGCGAATGGCAATGCATAGACCAAAGTCTAGCATGGTCATGCCCGAACAGTTGGCAAATTCTACGGAACGATCGTTGCTGGGATGGCTATAAATCCATTCTCCGAAGATGAAAACATCGGGTTTGTGAGAGAGAATATCGGCGTTAAATTCCTGCCAAAACCAAATTGGCATATGTTTAACGGTATCAACGCGCAGGGCATCAACTCCCCGGTCTAACCATTGTTTAATGGCAGATTTAATGTAGTTTCGATATTCGGTATTATTCTCGTTAAAAGTGGCTAGACCTGACAGTTCGCAGTTTTGAACTTGCCAATCATCTTCCCAATTTTTCACTTCACCGTAGTGGTGGTACCAGTGATTTTTGTCGTCGTTGAAGTCGGCAATTTTGACGCCATCGTCGTACAGTTCGCCTTTTTTTCCGTCAAAATCGGGGTTGCTGTGATTGCAGACAATATCTAGCACAAGTTTCATATTTCGCTTGTGCAATTCTTCAACCAGTCGATCGAAAACAGTATCTCTGGTTTCTTGGGTTTGGTTCAAGGAAGGATTGTCAGTTTGGGCAATAAAACGCGGGTTAATA
>JAAHGE010000740.1 GCA_010672635.1 Desertifilum sp. SIO1I2
AGTCGCGCACCACGGAAACCGGACCGTCCTGGCTCGTAAAGGTGACGGTAAGGCCGTCGATGCTGAGCAGGGGCGCCTCAGTCATGATGCCATTAGTCATGACCCCAAGAGTAAGAAAAGCGTGCTTCCTGCTGAAATTCCGCCTGAAATAAACGCTTGCAAGTGCATTTCAGGATTTCTAGTTGCAAGCTTAGTAAACTCCGGATCAATGAGCTTCTTTCCAAGTAACCAAGAGAAGCCAAGACTGGCAGTTACACCAGTCCAACCACCAACAATCAAATAAGCAAATGCAGCGGTTAAGTTATCGGGTGCAGTAATCAAATTATGCACGGTAAAATTGTCCAAGCTCCTGTAGGCAGCCGTAGAGAACGCTGCTAAAGAGCCGATTACGACGGCATCATTTCTCATGGGTTTTTCAGAATGTGATTTACAAGCCGACTCGCTGTTTTGCCAAAGCTAATGTCTTCTTCGCAATTGGTTCAGCCCGTTCTACACCCTGTTTGAGGACAACATCTACTTGCTCAGAAGTCGTTGCTAGCTCATTGTATTTTTCGCGGATTGGTCGCAGCGTTTCAACTAAAACCTCTGTCAGTTCCTCTTTAAGTCCCTTTGCACCTTTACCATTAAAATAAGCTTCGATTGCATCGTTAGGCTCACTATCTCGTCCTGACAAAACCTTAAACATGCTCAAAAGATTTGTCACTTCTGGACGATTATCCTCATCAAATCGAAGCGTTGGATCACTATCTGTTTTTGCTCGTTTGACCTTGCGGCTGATTTCGTCTGGACTGTCTAACAGGTAAACACAACCATCACGATTTTCATCCGATTTAGACATTTTCTTTGTGCCATCGGTCAGGCTCTTGACCCGTGCTAATGCTTTCGGGATGTCTGCTTTAGGAACAGGCATTGTGTAACCATATCGGTGATTGAAGCGCCGAACAATTTCACGGCACAACTCTAAATGTTGACGCTGATCATCGCCAACAGGCACAAGCGTCGATTGGTACAGAGCAATGTCAGCCGCCATCAAGATTGGGTAGGTTTTTAGCCCTGTGCCGATAATCTGCTGTTTTTGAGATTTCTCTTTGAACTGAGTCATCTGTTCTAGACGACCTTCAGGCGTTAAGCAACTAAAAATCCATGCCAATTCAGAGTGATACCCTCCCAAATCGCTTTGACGGAACAGTACAGCTTGTTTTAAATCTAGTCCACAGGCAATGAGCGTCATGACAGTTTGCCGAATGCGATCCCGCAAATCTGCTGGATCAGGTAATACTGTTAAGCTATGCAGATCTGCAAGGAAAAAGAAATTCTCGTCGTACTTCTCAATTTGCTTTTTCCAGTTGATGATGGCTCCTAAGTAATTACCTAACGTCATATCCCCTGACGGCTGAATCCCTGAAATAACCCGTTGCTTCGTTGTTTGCTCCGAAGCAGCATAGCCAAAGTCATAGGGAATGAGTCTAGGCTTATCGGACTCTGAATCAAATCCCAAGTCAGCTAAGACTTTTCGCAGATCTTCTGGATTCAGTTCAACGGCTGAACTACGTCCTGCCGTTTTCAGATAAATACGCTCTCGATCAAATATCGATTCATCCAGGATGACCTGCTCGACAGCACCCTGGCTAACCAATGACAGCCCATCTAGTACGCCATCCTCATAAGTGACCGAGGATGATCCCAACAATGATTCCAGAATCGACAAATCCAGTAATGCTTCTGGACTGCCAAGATTTTCCTCTGCAATCAGGAGCAAGGTGGGTTTGCCCCCTTTCAGCACAAAACCTCTAACTAAATTGCGACAGTCATATTCGTATACGACGTTGTGAGAGTAGTTTTTCTCACGCAGCAAGCTAGCATCGGACATTGAGTCTCCTTTGGCTACGCTGTCCAACTATTACAATAGACTGAAGGTTTCCGCCTAAGATTTTATATTGAGTGGATAGGCAGAATGATTCGGCATAACGCCCCAAATTTACTTCTGTAGTTTTATCGGGTGACTAATCGGTTTTTTACGCCAAATTTTCTAGTTTGTAATATTTCTTTACAAGCTACGAGAAGCGCTATAGCGTCTCTCAAATAGATGAAATACAGCAATGGCAGTACGTGAACCAATCACAGAAGTCTTGGTGTACCTCAGTTATTCGAGAAACGCTATATATCATTTCACCCAATCTGTATTGTCATTCGATTGTCTCAAGATCGACAAGTCGGAAAAGGGCGGATAAAAACGGAGAGTTTCTTAAAAAACTTTAAAAGGACGGATTGTAGCGGATAATAGCGGAAAGGTAGATGATTTGGCAGGAGTCGATCTGAAGGATGGACTGGCAGGTGGTGTTGAAGTCGATTGATGAGTTAGTCTTTCAGCGAACGGGTAAACATCTTGATAATCTGCAACTGGCAATCTTGAAGGGAGTTCTCAATGGGCAGAAATATACAGAGATTGCTGAAAGATATAGATGCACTACAGGTCATGTAAAGGATGAGGGA
>JAAHGE010000741.1 GCA_010672635.1 Desertifilum sp. SIO1I2
CGGATTGTAGTCGTCTCTCACCCAAATCTGGAGAAGTCAGAGCAGACAAAGCTAATAAGTTTGCTGACGATCCAGAATTGCACAGTAAAGCATGACGCAATCCCAAATACTGAGCAAATTCGCTTTCAAATTTCTCAGCATAGCGTCCTGTTGTTAGCCAAAAATCCAGAGAAGAGTCTACTAAATGAATCAAGTCCTCTTGGTCAAACACTCGTCCTGATACGGGAACAGGAGTTTCGCCAGGAATAAACTTTCGAGGTGGAAAAGCAGCCGAATAATATTGAGTGATTTGGCTTAGAATATCTTGGCGAAGCTGTTCAGACTGTCCCATTATTGAGCCTCCAGACAGGTTTTATACCAGTTGATTGTAGTTGTTAGTCCCTCAGTTAATGACCAAAGGGGCTTCCAATTCAAGAGTTGGCGCGTAGTTTCTAAGTCAGCAATTTGAGGTTGTTCGCCCTTGCGTTCGGCAATAGGTGTAAAATTCAGTCCGGCTGCACTTCCGATTTGCTTACTGAGTAACTCTACTAATGTTTGTACGCTAGTTCCTTGACCCGTTCCTAAATCAAGGGCTTTACCTTCGATCGCAGGCTGAATACCTGCTTTGAGTAAACCTCGTACCACATCCAGAATAAAAATAAAGTCACAAACCCGACTTCCGCTACTGATTTGCGGACTTTCTCCTTTAAGTAAAGCCAGAATCGTGTAAGGAATCAACTTAGCTACTGCTTGTCGAGGACCATAACTAAGAAAGGGACGAACAATAACACTCGGCAGATTATAGATTAAATGAAATGTTTGAGCATAGAGACTAGCTGATGCTTTTGAGACTGCATAGGGAGAGGTCGGAATAGCAGAATTAACTGTTGCGAGTTCTTCTGAAGAACCAACGGTAACAATGCGATCGCATCCGGTTTCTAAAGCCCCCAGAAGCACATTTACTGTTGCCACTAAATTATTTTGCAGCATGGGCAATACTAGACTGCTATTTTGACTAGCAGTTACATAGCTTGCTAGGTGAAAAATGATTTGCGGTTGAACTTTGGCTAAAGTCACTTTTACAGATTCCCAATCTGACAAATCCACTGATAGAGGAATGATACTAGGATGGGAAACCTTTCCTTGGCGGGATAACCCATAGGTTTGTGCTTCTAGCGCCACCAGGGCATCAGCTAAATGACCTCCGATAAAACCACTTGCCCCAGTTATAAGGACTCGCTTACCCCGAAAAGCGTTACTAAACTCAGTTTCCCAAGAAAGCATCGTACCACTCAACCGTTTCTCTCAAACCTTGCTCTAAACTAAATTCCGGCTGCCATCCTAAAATTTTTTGAGCCTTAGCGGCACAAAGATGCTGATCGTGAATTTCACCTTTAGCCTGATCGAGAATTTTAGGGGTTATGTGTTCGCACTTCATCACCTTTTGAAGGGCTTCGACCAACTGAAGCACAGTCATAGGCGACTCCATACTAAAGTTAAAGCCTTCTCCTTGGACTTGTTCAGCATCCAGACCTTCTGCCAAACGGATGTAAGCCCTCGCAACATCTTTAACGTAGATGTAGTCACGCACATAAGTGCCATCACTGCGAATTAAGGGAGGCTCTCCTTGCAAGAGCGAGCGAATTGTAGCAGGGACAATGCGGCTCCAGTTCAAGTCACCTCCGCCGTAGATATTACCACAACGGGCAATCGCTACAGGCAAACCATAGGTATGGTAGTAAGCTTGAGTAATTAAATCCGCACAGCTTTTGGAAACTTCATAAGGATGTTTACCTTGCAAAGACATTTCTTCCACATAAGGCAAGTTGTCCTGTGCGCCATAAGCTTTATCACTTGACGCAATTACCACTTGTTGCACCATCTCAGAATGCAAACGGCAAGCTTCTAATAAATTGTAGGTACCGCGAATATTTGCCTCAAATGTCTGAAGTGGAAAGCGATATGCTGTTCCAACAATAGTCTGTGCAGCTAGATGAAAGACTGTTTCGATCTCATGCTCGTTAATGACTCTTTCTAGAGTCCAAAAATCCTCTAAAGCACCGTTGACTCCCGAAATACAACGAATATCACCACTACGATATAACTCCGATTGCGGATCAGTATCACGTATTAGAGCTACTACATAAGCACTGCGTGCTAGTAAATCTTTAATTAACCAGGCTCCAACAATTCCTGTTGCCCCTGTTACTAAAACTCGACGATTTTGCCAAAAATTCTCGCTCATATTTACCATACCTTCCAAGGGGCTTTACCCTCTTGCCACAGGCTTTCTAATAACCGTACATCCCTCAGTGTATCCATACACTGCCAAAAATTGTCATGCCGATATGCAACCAACTGTTCCATTTGAGCAAGCTTTTCTAGCGGATCGCGCTCAAAAATTGTGTCATCACCTCTAATAAAATCTAAAACTTGAGGTTCAAGAACAAAAAAACCTCCATTAATCCATCCTTCACCAATTTGCGGTTTTTCCATAAATTCCGCTACTA